>JAFZDG010000252.1 GCA_017561285.1 Bacteroidaceae bacterium | reverse complement strand
GCCGATGGTGGTATGCGCGATGCACTCTCTATCTTCGACCAGATTTCCAGCTTCACTGCCGGCAATATTACATACAATGCAGTAATTGAGAACCTCAATGTACTCGACTACGAATATTACTTCCGACTTACCGAGGCTTTTCTCTCTGCCAACGTTCCGGCGGCACTGCTACTCTACAAAGAGATTTGTGATAAAGGTTTTGAGTCACAACACTTCATCAGCGGACTCAGCAACCACTTCCGCAACCTATTGGTAAGCAAAGATGCATCAACGCTGTCGCTTCTTGAAATGGGTGAGGCAACTGCCAAGCGATATGGTGAGCAAGCCGGCAAATGCGACATTCGGCTCCTATACAAAGCAATGGATCTCAGCAACCGCTGCGACCTCGACTATCGTGTGAGCAACAACAAGCGATTCTTGGTAGAACTTATGCTCATACAGATATGCCAACTATCAATGCCCGCCGAGCCAATGGCACAGCAACCACAACTGCAATCCATCAAAAACACGCCCCAACAACCCACTGCAACAACACAAGCTACAGCACCGGTTGCAACGCCATCGGCCCAAGCACAACCCACCCAAGCCCCCACACCACAGGCTCCAAGACCATCGGCACAGACCTATACCCCACGCCCGGCTGCAACCAAACCGGCCGTTCCGCGCAATGGTATGCCGGCTCCGGCCATACGCATCAATGCTCAGAAAACCGAGCAAACTGTAGAGCGAGAAAAACGTAGAAAGCCCTTCACTCAAGATGCTCTCGTGGCAGCTTGGCTCAAGTATGCCAATACTATACCCGATGAAGTAGCTCTCTTCAACACAATGCAGTCGCACCAACCTACACTCAAAGGCGAAATTATTTGTAAGATTGAGGTCGAAAGCACCATACAACAATCGCTCATACTCGTCACCAAAGATGCACTGCTCGACTTCATTCACAACGAATTGGAAAATGACTATATCGACCTGGAAACAGAGATAAAAGTATCGACCGAACGGCGTATATCATACAATACAGGAGAGATTCTGGCAGCAATGAAAGAAGATAACCCCAATTTAGTAAAAGCTGTCGATATGCTAAATCTTGAGATAGAATAATCGCTCCATTGTTAACAAAACATATGTTTACAATAGAGCTTATAGCATTTTGCCATCTTCAAACAAAAGATGCACTAAAATTCTTTATATTTTTTTGACAAAAAGCATTGTTTCATTAAAAGCATTTAGTAAATTTGCAGTCAACAAGAAGAACTTTAGTGCTATGACAACACCTTCTACATCCGTACTGATTATCTATACCGGTGGTACAATCGGTATGACACAAAATCCCGAGACAGGTGCTCTCGAACCATTCGACTTCAACCACCTGCTCGATAATGTTCCCGAATTGAGCCGACTGGGTTACAAAATATCTACCGTACAATTCGATCCCATTATCGACTCATCCGAAACAGAGCCTTCGCAATGGGCCAAAATCGTTCGTGTTATCGCCGAGAACTACAATAAGTACGATGGTTTTGTTGTTCTTCATGGTACCGACACAATGGCTTACACAGCCTCGGCTGTTAGCTTTATGCTCGAAAACTTAGGCAAACCCGTTATCTTCACCGGCTCACAGCTTCCCATAGGTATGTTGCGTACTGATGGTAAAGAAAACCTTATTACGGCCATCGAAATTGCTGCCGATCGCAATGAGAATGGAACACCTATCGTACCCGAAGTGTGTATCTTCTTTGACAACTCTTTGATGCGAGGCAACCGCACATGCAAGGTGAGCGCTCAATTCTTCAACGCTTTCGTGTCGCCCAACTATCCCCTACTTGCTCACGTGGGCATCAATATCAACTACGATGATGTAGAGATACACTACCCCGATAAAGATATGCCCCTCATACCCCACTACGAAATGGACAACAATGTAGTGGTGCTCAAACTTTTCCCCGGTATCAACCGACATGTAGTACACCAAGCACTCAACATTCCCGGTCTTAAAGGTGTAGTACTCGAATCATTTGGCTCAGGCAACGCACCTCGATATGATTGGTTCCTCGAAGAGTTACGCGATGCGGTGCAACGTGGTCTCGTTATTGTCAATGTTACACAATGTAGCACAGGTAGCGTACAAATGGAGTTGTACCGCGCCGGCAACACTTTGCGCGACATAGGCGTAATAAGCGGATATGACAGCACTACCGAAGCTGCCTTGGCCAAGTTGATGTACCTTTTTGGTCTCGGACTCTCTTCGGAGCAAGTGAAAGAAGCTATGCGTCACTCGTATGTAGGCGAAATAACTCTCCCAAAGTGTTAATTACCAACAATCTATAAATAAGAGCGCGACCAATAGAACTTGGCCGCGTTCTTATTTTGGTATAATGGCAAAAAATAAAATGTACAAGTAGCAACGCGGCAAACATAACATAACAGCACGAGGCCAATCCCAAAGGATTGACCTCGCGTATTATTTATATAGACATATATATTACTTTACATCGCCTTTCTTTATGAGATACTCGGCTATTTGTACCGCATTGAGGGCCGCACCCTTCTTGATTTGGTCGCTTACCAACCAGAATGTCAGTCCATTGGGATTGGTTATATCCTCACGAATACGGCCTACATATACGGGATCCTCGTTAGCCTTGTCGAGAGGCATAGGATACGACTTCTCTTCGGGGTTATCTTGCAATACCACACCTTCGGCAGCAGCAAAAGCAGCACGAGCCTCTTCAACACTGATGTGACGTTCGGTCTCTACCCATACAGCCTCGCTATGCGCACGCAATACAGGCACACGCACACACATAGCGCTCACCTTCACATCCGAGTGCATGATTTTGCGTGTTTCGTGATACATCTTCATCTCCTCTTTGGTATAGAGATTGTCGGTAAAGACATCTACTTGAGGGATGAGGTTGTAGGCCAATTGGTAATAGAACTTCTCAACAGTAGGTTTCTCACCGGCAATGATTTGCTCAAATTGGTGTTGCAATTCGGCCATTGCCGATGCACCGGCTCCACTGGCTGCTTGATAGGTTGCAACATACACG
>JAFZDG010000251.1 GCA_017561285.1 Bacteroidaceae bacterium | reverse complement strand
TCCAATGATCTCTTGTTTTGCGCTCGGGACGTTTCCCGTTTGCGGATGCAAAGGTACTGCTTTTTTCTTTACCACCAAATTATTTTCAATCTTTTTTTCAAGAAATTTTTAAAGAATTTATTATAAACCTCATTTTCAACACATTACAAAACAAACTTTTTTACACCAAAATTGAACTTTTTGTCGACTTATACCCCAAACAGGAATTTCAACTCCCCTTCCGACTCTTATTTTATTTCTAAAAAACTGCGTGTCGCATCCCTATTTTTCGATTATTGCCACCTTGCATACCGCCATTGCCACAAAAAGGGTATGATGGGTATATGTGTATATACATTATATAATATAGTATGAGGAAAAACGAACAAGGCTACGCCCCGGTGGAGACATAGCCTTGTTTGGTGTGCGATTGAACAATTTATTAAAAAGGAAGATCGTCATTATTGTCGGCAGCTGCGGGGAACGGAGGTATATCCGCCATAGCCATTGAAGAGATTTGGTCCATTGCAGGCGCAGCTTCGACAGAGGCTTTCTCGAGTTTCCAACCACGAACGCTTGTAAACCAACGACCATTATATTCACGACTTTCGAGATCGAAACTCAAAACTACTTCATCACCTATTTGTGCGTGATTTTGATCTACTTTGTCGCCGAAAAACTCGAAACACACTTTCTTGGGATATTGATCGAATGTTTCTAATACATATTCTTGTTTTTTCCAGGGATTTCCTGCTTTTGACACGCCTTCTTGCAAAGGAAGCACATGTATGATTTTGCCTTTAATTTCCATATATCAAATCTGTTTTGTATTGAGTGACAAAGGTAGTGATTTGTTGCGAGGTACACAATGCCGATGAATAAAAAAACGAGACAAAGGAGCAAGTTGTCGATAAAAACAGCTGTACTTCTATGTCTCGCAGTCATACTCCTCGCAGAGTATAACAATCACCTAAATATAACCAATCAAAAGTTGCTTTGTACTTATAGAACGCCAATGGGCGAAGAATTGTTTATGACTATGTTTATAAGGTGCGGTACACAGGAATGCAGAGACGTTATATATAGATATTGTATAAATGGAGCTACCTACAAAAAGACGCGAGATTGTATCGGACGACACAATCTCGCGTAAAACCAAATGCTCCAGGGCTTATTCTTCTGTATTTTCTTCAAGAATCTTAACAGCCATGTCGTAAATAGTTGTATCATCAAGGACTACAATACCGCCATCGGGACCCGGCTCGATATGAATGCCACTATTCTTACCAAACTCATAATTGGTACCACCAAAATAGTTACGAACTGTTTGAACTGTTACATTCAACTCGTCGGCGATGCGATGTATTGAGCCCTCGGGCAAACTTGCTTTGATACGACGGAGCTCATTAAATGAAATTGTTTTGGTCATGGTATTTACTATTTTTAATTGTTAATTGTAAAATCTTAATTTCGCAATAAATTTAGTACTATATTGTGAAAACTGCAAATTTACGGGTGTGTTTTTTTCAAAAATTTTAAAATTTTGTTTTCAACAAATCGATACTACAAGTAGCACAACAAACAAAAGAGCTATATAGATAGCGAAATATTGAGCATAATCATCTCGTCTATAAGGATTTTGCAGCTCACCAATATAATTTTTCTCAAAGAGGAGCTTTCGGGACGCTTCATATAGGCGATATATAGCCCATCCTATCAACCCTCCAACCATTGCACCTACCAATACATCGCCCGGAAAATGAACGCCAAGGTATATGCGAGAATAGCTTGTAAGTGCTGCCCACACTCCTATGGCCAATGTAAACCATCGGTTGCGGAACAACAATGCCAAGAATGTGGCTACGCCAACCGAATTGGCTGCATGACTCGATATGAAGCCATACAATCCGCAACGATAGTCATTGACGACTATTACCGACAGACTGGGATCGTGCGTAGGGCGCAAACGCTGAAAGAGGGGCTTGAAAACCGATGATGCAATTTGGTCGCACAGCAATACTACCAAGGCAATGGTTAGTATTACAAGTACGGCATCGAGTGCCTTGCGGCGATGAGCCAATATGCATAATAATGGTATTACCATATATATATTGAGCCACTTGGATGTTACCATCATATAGAAGGTATCGGACCATGGGAAATGGACTCCGTTACAAAACAACAATAAATCTTTATCGAGGGTTATCAACCAATCTAACATATGCTATATAATATAATGTGATGAATGTACTATGTAAATAATGTATCTCGGTGGCTATTATATGACTTCGATGGTCGATACGGGAAGCCACCCTCGATTGCCATCGGAAACTACCACTTCAACCCAACTACCCACTTGCTCTTGGATGATGACTTTTGTACCTTCATGCAGCACAAACAGGTCTGTTCCACTGTCGGCCGGCGAACTTTTAACCGATACCTCCGGAGCAAAAACAATGGCATTATCGTGTGTTTTACTGCGATTGTTTTGTGCAACAGCACAGCTCAATGCAATAGCTGAGATGATGAACATAGGAAGTGCAACAAAGAAACCAATTTTCTTCCACATCATACGCTCGATACCTGTAAAGAGATATATTACCAGGCCAGCAACAAAAAGCAAGAAGGTGACAACAGCTATTACAGCCCAAGTATTGGATGGGAACCAATCACGAACATCTTCAGCCCATACATTGATAAAGAATGTACCGGTTTGCTCTATCTTATCGGTTATCTTGGTATTGACGAGTTCGAGATTGTATTTAGCATTGGCATTGCCGGGATCTAACAACAATGCACGCTCATAGTTGATTATTGCCGGTGCATATTTACCCATTTTATAATAGGCATTGCCACGATTGTAATACAACTCGGGCGAGACACCTTCGGAAACCTCTATACTATCGTAAAGGGCTACCGCATCGGCATAACGCTGTGCGTTGTACATCGCTCCGGCTTGCTCAAATGTTGTTTGCGCAGCACCCGACAGGGCTATCACACACAGCACCAAAAGTGATAATATCTTGTGTTTCATACCGTTTATCTATTTTTTCTTTGATTTAACAACACTTTCCATCTCGCCTATGGCTTCTATGGTTTCTTGATACAGTTGCTCCATTGCATTGCCTGCTTGCGAGGGTGCATATCGGGCAAATTCACACTGATCGAGAATGCGTATGAAGCGCATAACCAACTCGTCATTCACACCACTGCGAGACAACTCGGCTTGCACATTGTCGCGTGATAATTCTGATATGGGCATTGTAAGTTTATCGCACAGATAACCCCATACAGCGCGTAACACTTCTTCATAGAACTGAGCTTCGTTGCGAGCTTTAAGGAAAATCCCGGCTTGTTTGAGTCGGCGCAAGGCTACTCTATTGGCTTTTCTATTGCGATTGAGTGCTACATCGGCATGTGTAGTTGCATAGATGCGCGATGCAATGGCGTATATAACAACCAAAAGGATGGGTAAAATGAACCACAACCAATAGCTCCAACTATCGACATAGGCATTGCGCAAATGGGTAAGATGGCCCGATGAGCTTACAATATGGCGAATATCGGCATTAAGCAGTCGTACATCGTCTTGACTACTGAAGTTGCTCACAGTGGCAGCCTCTACATCATCACCTTTTGACACCTCCACAGTAAACTCGGGCGATGCCATTGTTTTGTAAGCTTTGGCTTGCGGATCGAAATAGGCTATTTCGATAGAAGGAATGGTGAATGTACCTGCATATCGGGGAATGATAGTATATTCAATCACACGTTTGCCAGAAACGCCTCCGGCCCCCGAACGAATATCGAGATTGACTTGCGGATCGTAGGCTTCAAATTCCGAAGGAAATTCTACGTTGGGATTTTGCATCAACTGCAAGTTACCTTTACCACTTATAATGAGTTTGAGTGTAAGGGCTTCGTTGGCCTTCAACTCGGTTGTTGACAACTCACCTGTGAGTGTAAAGTCGCCCACTCCACCGGTAAAGTTTAAGGGTTTGTCTTGAGGCAATGATTTGACATTGACATTGACCGAAGGTGTAATAATATTTTTACTTATCACATCGTAGTAGGGTTGACCAAAGAAATTGACACCTTGCACCTCGTAGACATCAATCTCACTGCTACCGCCATTTATTTTTATCTCGCCCGATTGTTGAGGGAAAAGCAATATACGGCGCAAAGTTGCGGTCTTATAGTTACGGTCGTTATATCGTTCGATATCCCACTGATTGGAAGCGGGCACATCGAGTTCTTGTGCGGCAAAACCCTCGAAAGTGGGTAGCGTGACTTTTGTAAAGTTGAGTTGCGGAGCCAATGTATATACCTTGAGCGTAGCCAATATAGCTTCTTGCTCATATACATTGGTACGCGACAATACCAATCGAGTGAAAGTCTCGGTGCTATTGCCCGACGAGACAACCGCACTGCGGCCACCCGACCGACTCTCGCCTCCTCCGCTATTATTGTTACCGGCATCATCGGCCTTGAGTACAATGAGTGTGAGGGGCTTTGTTTTGTAGGTTTTGCCATCGACTGTGAGTGTGGCAGGCTCTATCTCATGTGTACCTTCTTCGTCGGCTCGTAATGTAACGGTTATAGAACTGGAGACCGTACGCGACACATTTCCATTTATTATGCTTACGCTTGTACCTCGCGATGTACCTTTAAAGAGTTCGGTACACCCTTTGAATTGTGGTAAAGTTACACTGCCACCATCCGTACCGGTCACGACATATTCGAGTTGGAATTGACTTCCTTGTACAACCTTACTGCGACCTTTCCACTCGAAACTTATCTCATCGGCAACTGCAAAGAGAGCAATCGAAAGGAGTGAATATAAAATAAATAGACGTTTCATTTTAAATACTATCATTTACTTTCTTAAAAATGCGGGCACAAAGTTACCATTCTTTTTCGACTTTACGGCGATTTTGTTGTTGCATAAGGTGTTGTTGTACACGTTCTTGTGCATCGCGTTCGTTTTGTTGCAAGGCATCGAGTATTTGCTTGGCATTTTCTTTGGTCATACCACTTTGCTGTTGCTGCTGTTGTTGTTGCTCTTGCTGCTGTTCTTTTTGCTCTTGAGGCGGTTGTTGCTGCTGTTGCTGTTCTTGTTGTTGCTGCTCCTGCTCTTGTTCTTGCTGATCTTGTTGTTGTTCTTGTTGCTGCTGTTG
>JAFZDG010000250.1 GCA_017561285.1 Bacteroidaceae bacterium | reverse complement strand
TCCAATGATCTCTTGTTTTGCGCTCGGGACGTTTCCCGTTTGCGGATGCAAAGGTACTGCTTTTTTCTTTACCACCAAATTATTTTCAATCTTTTTTTCAAGAAATTTTTAAAGAATTTATTATAAACCTCATTT
Organism: Bacteroidaceae bacterium; assembly: GCA_017561285.1. Classification (GTDB taxonomy): domain Bacteria; phylum Bacteroidota; class Bacteroidia; order Bacteroidales; family Barnesiellaceae_A; genus Barnesiella_A. Next base: position 1,976 of record JAFZDG010000250.1, on the reverse strand, counting down.
TCAACATATTGCAAAACAAACTTTTTTACTCCCAAATTGAACTTTTTGTCGACTTATACCCAAAACAGGAATTTCGACTCCCCTTCCGACTCTTATTTTATTTCTAAAGAAAACGATTTTGCTTGAATTTTTATCGTTAACGGCTGCACTTTACAGACCAAAATCCGAAAAATGAAACGACAAAATGATTACAACTGCGCAATTATTCCTCATCAACTACAACTACTACCGGCTCTCTCAAAAAATAAAATAGCCGGCACCAAAGCACCGGCTATATAATATATATAATGTAAGTATTATATTAGAGGTTTTTGAGAGCCTCAGTAATCTCAGCATTGTTGGGATCATACTCGAGCATCTTATTCCAATAGTAACGAGTTTGCTCTTTGTACTCATTAGCTTTAGCGGGCTCGGCATATGCCTTCAAGTAGTTGAAGTAGCCAAGATATTTGTAGCACTCGATGTATGCTGCGATTTGAGCTTTGTTGGGAGCTACGTTTGCATCGAGCACCTCGATAGTCTTCTCATAATAAGGTTTAGCCAAACCGAGTGTTGTTTCGGGGTCACGAGCAGCTGCTACGCGAGCGCGCCATTGGTGACCGAGGTAGTTCTCGGGAGCTTTGGTAGTAACAGCTGCAAAGAGAGTATCGGCCTTAATAAGGTATTGACCACCGTTGATTGTATCGGCCATACCTACACGATAGCAAGTTTGACCAAAACGGAAATAGTCCATAATGCGAACACCATCGCCTGCTGCATCGATATACATATCGAAGTAGTTGATAGCCTCGGCAAACATCTCGGCAGTTTCGTAAGCGCGGCTCACATCCATAAGATATGCAATTTCTTCTTTATCCAACTCATAAGCTTTTACATAAGCTGCTGCAGCTTCTTTGCTCATTTTGAGTTTCATAAGGATATCGCCATAGCACTTATAGTCGCGATCGATGAATACTTGGTTTTTACCGGGAGTGAGTGTAAAGAATTTACGAGCAGCTTCACGAGCCTCTTCGTACTTAGTTGTCTCAAACAAGTTGTACATAACGATACGATTGAGCACGAAGTTAGAGGGGTCGTTGGCAAGAATTTCTTGAGCGAGTGCATATGACTCATCAAAGCGTTTGCCATAGAACAAGAGTGTTGACAAACGTACACGATCCTCGGCGAAGTGGTTGGGATTGGCTACATAGTGCTCATAAGCAGCAGCAGCACGAGTGTATTGTTTGTCCTTGTAGTATGCCTCAGCCAATTCGCGTTGAGCAAGAGCCGAATTGGGTGCAAGTTCGTTCAACTCCTCGAGCATGGCGATAGCCATTTGAGAGTTGATATCGAAATATACATGGCAATACTTGATATAAGCCTCAATACAATTTACATCGAAGTTTTTGGCCATTTCGTAGTAACCGGCAGCTTGACCTTTATCGCCATCGGCAGCAAAGATATCACCCTCGAAGATGTAGATATCGGCAAGACGGGCATTCGCTTTCTTGGCTTGAGCAAGGGGCTTTTCATATCCGGGAACGGCTGTCTCGTAGTAAGCCTTTGCAATAGCCAATTGAAGGGGAGCCAAAGCATCTTTTTTATAACCCTTCACAGCATCTTTAAATATTTTTGCTGCGGCTTTGGGATCGCTCATAAGTTTGAGTTTACCTTGACCAATGAGGTTGAAACGGTTTTCAGGGTCAACAACCAAACCCTCTGCATAATACTTGGCTGCTTCTTCGTAATTTTTATTTACAAAGGCAATTTCACCCAAATAGTAGAATGCTTCAGCCTTATTGGTTGTAGCATCGTTAATAGTACGCTCAAGAATAGTTTTAGCGTTCTCAATCTGACCAGCATTGAAATAGTCAATACCATCTTTGTAATCGCTGGCAAAGGCAGCTGCCACAGTAGCAAAAACAAGTGTCAGTGCTGTAAAAAACTTCATTTTCATGTTTCTGTTGTTATTTATGTTTGATTAAAATTCGTTTTTC
>JAFZDG010000249.1 GCA_017561285.1 Bacteroidaceae bacterium | reverse complement strand
GAATCGGTTATGTGCACTTCGGGCAGCTGCACTCTCACGCTATCACGACGAGGATGTTGCATAAGCGTATGCGACAATACGCCATCCGAAACGACAGCCACACTCGACACCCCATCTCCATACAAGCAACTCAATGTATCGGTTGTCCGATTGCTCAATTTCTCCCCGTACGTCACTATCTCCACTACCGTATCACGCATTACAACCATCTCGCTTCTACGATGTTCTACCGGCACATATATCCTCTTTGTACACGACAGCATAAGCACAATCACACCTGCTGCGACAAACATCCATACCCTCTTCATCGTCTTAATATCTCCTTTCGGTTTTTACCATCCTTTCTATAACTAACATGCACCCATGCCGGACCTTTTTCGTTACCCCTCTCCCATATCAATTGGTCGAATGGCAGCGTGAGTAATATTTCATACAATTGCTTATTGCCTTCGGGCGAACCCATACATAGATCGGCAGCCTCCCCATCGATATGCTGGCTGTCGGATACACCGCCCACACACCTGTTGAGCAACTTACATCTATAACCACTATTGACACGAATAGGCTTCCCAATCCGTTCACGAGCCACATCAAGCACATTTACTACAAGCGCTTTCATATTTTCGACAACATCGGGAGGCGGTGTATTATCTATACGCATTTGCCGCGCCACAGCGCTATCGGCAAGCTCTGCTATCGTAAAGTATTTCATACCTCCACCTCCTCTCTATTGCCAACCCTACGCGAGCGCAACCTGTAGCTATAATCGACACCAAAAAGCGCACCGGCAAAAGTAACCACCTCGCCAAACGCCACCAATACACTATTGTGAATTTCCCCTTCGGGGTGAACCCAGAATCCCGAAAATATAAGCACCAATCCGGCTAAACACATTATGCAAGCCACAGAGAGATGAACAATCATTTTATCTTTCCTTATCATACCTCTTTTTTAGTGCAAAGATGCAACACCAAAGAGCCATAAGAATGCGATTAAATAAATAAGCCCACACGTTGCAACCACCATATAAAAACCGCAGTAAAATTTGCATATATCTTTTTATATGTATATATTTGCAAGACATAACAACATAAAAAACTACTACTATGGGTCTATTTGGCAACAACAATGAGAGCGAATTGAAAAGCTTTGAACAAACGATAGAACGTTTGAAATCGGAGTACGCAACTCTCGAGAATGACAACAGATCGAAAGATGCAGAGATAGAGCGTCTAAAGAAGATTATAGAGAGTATGGGCAAAACAGAAGAGATTGTCACACCCTCACCCGAAGTAGCTCCTGAAGAAACACCTGCCCCCATACAAGGTGCTGATTATACCCCGGCATTCGAAGCACTTCAGACAGCGATAAACGAACTAAAAGAGCAGACTACAGCTCAAAAGGCATTGATGGATGAGTTTAAAGTATTGCTTAGCCGCCGCGATATTCAAGATGAAAATATGCGCTCGATGCATAAAGAGATGGAGCAATATAAAGGTAACTTCTTTGCCAAGATAACACAACCTTATATGTTGGCCTTGCTCGATTTGCACAAACGCTTCTTTGAGACATACTCTCACTTCGACCATCTCGACAACAACGAAGAGAGCGATTTCACTCAACTGTACAAAGAGTTGTTGGTACAATTTGACAGTGCTGTTAAAGCCATTGAGAATCGCATCTACAATGACTTTGGCATAGAATATTACGAGCCCAAAGAGAACGACGACTTCAATCCCAAAGCACACCAAGCCTTTGAGATTATAGAAACAGACGATGCCACATTACACCGCAAAGTTGCAAAGGTGATATATGGCGGATTCCGCGACCTCGATAACGACAAGATTATCCGTCCGGCACGTATTGTATGCTACAAAAACAATCAACAAGAATAAAAATAACAAAACACATATAGACTATGGCAAACGATAAAGCAAGAGCCGTTTACGGCATTGACTTAGGCACAACCTACAGTTGTATCTCTCAAGTAGACAAATATGACCAAGCCGTTGTATTGCGCAACTTCGAAGGTGCTTCTACAACCCCCTCAGTCGTATTTTTCGAGTCAGAATCCAATATGATTGTCGGCGAGGAGGCTAAGAATATGCTCCCCGTTGAGCCGGAAAAAACCGTATCATTCATCAAGCGACAAATAGGTAATGACGAGGCTTTTGACAAGAGTAAGAATACTACACCTTTCCACTTAGACCCGGTTGAAATATCGGCACTTATCTTGAAAAAGCTCGTAAAAGATGCCAACAACATGGGCGAAAACCCCGAACCCATCAAAGACGTTGTTATTACCTGCCCCGCTTACTTTGGTAACAAAGAGCGTTTGCAAACCAAACAAGCCGGTATCAGTGCCGGTCTCAACGTGCTTGCCATTATCAACGAGCCTACTGCCGCTGCCATCTCATACGGTATGAAGGTTGACGAGCGCCGCACAATTCTCGTTTACGACTTGGGTGGTGGTACTTTCGATGTTACCATTATCGTTGTAAACGGTGGTGCCATCAAGGTTGTTGCCACCGGTGGTGATCACCATTTGGGTGGTGTCGATTGGGATACCGAGTTGGCCAAGTATGTACTCAATACATTCAACCAACAAAACGGCACATCTTACGAGTTTGAGACACTTACAGCCAATGCTCGCTACGACTTGTTGCTCAGTGCCGAGAATTGGAAAAGAAACCTCACAGCTCGCCAAACAGCCAAAATCAACTTCTCATACGAGGGTAAATCGGTCAACTTCGACCTTCCTCGCGAAACATTCAATGCTATTACCGAAGACCGCCTGAACGAAACTATCGATGCTACTCGCAAGATTATAGACATTGCCAAAGACAAAGGCTACGATAAAATTGACGAAATCATCTTGGTGGGTGGTAGTAGTAAGATGCCTCAAATCGAAGAGCGCGTCAAAGCAGAGTTTGGTCTCCCCACTCGCTTGAACGATCCCGATGAGTGCGTTGCTAAGGGTGCTGCCATCTTTGCAATGAACGAAGCTTACGACAAGGCTATAGAGAAATACAAAGAAGAGGGTGGCGAGCGTCCCGCTCCACTATTGAGCGACCGCACTCGTGTTGTGAATGTAACAAGTAAAACCTATGGTTTGGGCTTGATAGACAATAAGGTTGGAAACCTCATCTTTGCCAACTCATCGCTTCCGGTATCGCGCACACGTATTTTTGAGACCGTTGAAGATGGACAAACTGGTGTTACACTACCCATTTATGAGAGTGACTTTACCGATGAAGAGAATGATAAAACCGTAGAAGACCGCTTCTGCAACCTCGCTACAGAAGACATTTCGGTATTGAGAATTACCGGTAATCATCCGAAAGGAACCGAAATCAAAGTAACATTCAGCATAGACAATGAAGGTATCCTCAGTGTAAATGCAACACGCGAAAGCGATGAGATTGACTTCAAACTCAAAGTAGCCGGTGTTAAGAGCGAAGATGAACTGAAAGCATCGCAAGAGTTCATTGCCAATGCTACCGTATAATCGTGACGTATAGGTTGTTTTACGCATACACACATCATAAAGCACCTTTACGTACAAAGAATAACCGAGGTTGTGTCACGTGACACAACCTCATTTTTAACAAAACAACGAATGGATAAGACGCTTCTTATACAGAAAATTGCCGAATGGAACAAGGCGTGCGAATTCTTCACTTCTCCCGAAATAATCCAACAGCTTGACAAAGATGAGAAAGAGGCCATAGAGTTTCTCTGTCGCTTCTGGAAAGAAAATGAATATGATAAAGCTGCCTGCGAAAAAAGAATAGAACTACTCAAACATTGCGACAAACTACACTCTTCCAATCGCAATATTATAGAGAAGAGCAAAACACTACGCGGTATTGCGCAGACATTCTACACCAAAAGCCCCGAAGATTTCAACCAATTCCGCACCGAATTGGGTTGGAAACCTACACCCACGCCCAAGAAAGAGACAACGCCCGTACCCACTCCAACCCCCTCGCCAATCCCTCAGCACAACGAAGCGCTGATGATGATCAACATTGAGAAATGGAGCAAGGCGATGCAATTTTTGCGAAGCGAAAACATCACCCCACTCCTTGAGCAGAATGAACTTACTGCCATAGAGTTGCTCGACAATATGTGGCGGCGACCGGTATATAAGCCCGAAATGAAGGAAGAGGCCGCCGAAATGGTTAAGGTATTGGTAAACTCTCACAAGCTACACTCTTCAAACCGCGAAATCATAG
>JAFZDG010000248.1 GCA_017561285.1 Bacteroidaceae bacterium | reverse complement strand
TTGACGAATACCCATAGCCGTCTGGGTAAGGTAGGGAATGAGATTTTGAGGTACGCCCAGTGGCAATTCGCCTATCTCGGCCGAAAGATGCGCACCAATAGGATTGAAGTATCGCAATAAAATAGAACGGAAGGGTGCTCCGGCATGAATGGTATCGTTGATAATCTCCTCGCAAATTTGCTTGGTATTACCATAGGGCGACAATGCCGGCTTAATGGGAGCAGTCTCATCGACCGGAAGGATATCGGGCTGACCATATACAGTGCAAGATGAAGAGAACACAATACCCTTAACATCAAACTCGGGCATAAGATCGAGCAAGTTCAATAACGAAACGACATTGTTACGATAGTAGAGTAGAGGCTTTTGCACCGACTCACCCACAGCTTTGCTTGCGGCAAAGTGGATAATACCTTCAATACCGGGATACTTGGCAAATATGGCTCGCATACCCTCCTTGTCGTTACAATCGAGTTTTTCGAATACAGGACGCGTTCCGGTAATACGCTCAATTCCATCTATTACATTCTCGTTTGAGTTGGACAAGTTATCCACAATTACAACTTCATAACCGGCATTCTGCAACTCCACTGCGGTGTGAGAGCCAATATATCCGGCACCTCCTGTTACCAAAATTCTTTTTCCCATAAAATTCTACTTATTGTGTGTTGTTATGTAATTTCTTAACAGCACAAAAATAGTAAAAAACTCGCAAAAAAGAATTATTGAGCAACGAATTATTACGGTATGATGCAAAATTTACATTTTGCGATTCAATACAAAATTATTAGAATTTATATATTTTTCACACAAAAAACACACATAGAACTAAAATCATACATATATTTGCAAAAAAATTACACAATACCAAACACAAATAAAAACAACAAGCATTTTGCTTATAAACAAAACAATTTAAATACAATTTACAAAAACAATAATCAATTAACCTTATGAAAAAGAAAATTACTTCAAAGATGATTCTATCGGTAGCTTTGATGCTATTAGGAATAGCATCAAACGCCCAATCAACATGGAATTTGCAAACGGAGCAAGGTCGCGCTGCTGCGCCGGCTCAAACGACAGAAGAGTCTGCAGAGATGTTAATAGGTCACTGCGATGTTACATCTCAAATTTATGACTCTGACGGTCTGTCACTCGACCACGATAGTCGTATTGGTGCCGGTATAGTGATTCCGAAAGAGATGATTGAAAAATACCAAGGAGGTATTATTACAGCTATGTATGTAGGATGGGACGATCCTGAATCGCCTTCTACTTATCAATGTTTCGTGCGTGAAAACAGTTTTAATAGCGAAGACTACACAACCGGTTCGGGTACTGTATGGTTTGGTTGGAATAAAATAGACCTCAATCCTGTCCCCATTCAAGATGTTGACCGCCTATGTTTAGGTTTCTATGCCAACATTAAGAAAAACGTATGTAGTATTCCCTGGGTATATCCGCAAAATCAACCCAATAGCGTATATCTATTTGACGGTACTACCGACGAAAATGGCAATGAATTGTGGTACGATATGCACCGAATGGAGGGTTTCAAGAGCCTTGCTATTATGTTAGCCATAAGCGATCCCGACGGACGCTTTAACAACTTGGTTGAAATAACAAGATTCCGCAGTAACACAGTCGTTTGGCGCGATTCGGAAATTATGGCTCAAATAGGAGTAAAAAATATTGGCTCTAACGCAATTTCTTCAATCACAGTCAATTCATCAATAGATGATATTGAGATGGGTAACACAATTGAATTGGAAGCCCCCATCGAAAATTCATTAGGAACAACTATTATGGTTCCCATCTATTGCCTTGGTTCAGGTACACACGACATTACTATTACCGAAGTTAACGGAACACCCTTAGCCAATCCTATTAAAATACAACACGAAATGATAGGTGTACCTCAAGAGCTTGAAGGTGTATATACATCATATCCTCTCATCGAAATGTTCGTATCGGAAGAGAGCGACCGCAGTGTAAGCGATTATGACAAATATTTTGCACCCGGATTTAGAATGTTCAGAGACAAATATAATTTGGTATTCCACCACATAGATGATAAATATATGTGGGGTGATAATGAAGGCTTGGTTCAAATGCTCGAATTGTGCGACAATGACTCATCGGTAATATTCCTCCCTTCATTTACCGTCAACCGTTCAGACCATATGGACTACTTGGCATTCCTTCCCAACGCTCCCTTCCACTATGGAACTCCGTTCCCCGAGGTTGTTGAACCTATGTGGACTGCACTTTTGAAAGAGCCTACTTTTGCCTCGGTAGATGTTAAAGCAAACTTTATCAACAACAATCAAGGTATAGAGATAGAAGTATCGGGCGATGTTGCCAATGACGTTATGCCCAATGGCGAAGAACTATTCCTTACCGTATATGTAATGGAAAAGAATGTCTTAAGTCAAGATCAATTGAAATTTGACAACAGCAAGAAAGACTTCTACTATGGTGAATATACACACCCCAATATCGTACGCGATATTTTGACACCCTATTGGGGTGAAGTATTGCCCCAAACCGGAGGTGAATATAAAATGACTTTCTCGGCCGAGGTATATCCCGAATACAAACGCGACGATCTGTTCATTGTAGCATTCCTCAATCGCAATGTTGATAATGGAGCTTTGCGCCAACAAGTTATCAATAGCGACCAAAGCACAATTGCTTATCCCGAGTCGATAAATAGTATTGCTAATGATGCCAATGCAACTGTTGTTACAACCGATG
>JAFZDG010000018.1 GCA_017561285.1 Bacteroidaceae bacterium | reverse complement strand
GGCAGGATGTAATGGTAATAAAACAGCTACTGTAGAGAGTGCTGTAGTAGATACTCTTGCCACCGATACGGTTGTACCCGATGAGCGTGGTTATATAGTGGAAGTAGGCGATATGGCTCCCGATTTTACGGCAACTGTTGCCGGTACGGGAGAGCAAGTTACCCTCTCCGATTATCTTGGCAAGCGTGTGGTGATGTTGCAATTTACCGCTTCGTGGTGTGGTGTTTGCCGTCGTGAAATGCCCGAGATAGAGCGTCAGATATGGCAACGTCATAAGGATAATCCTCGTTTTGCACTGATAGGTATCGACCGCGATGAGCCCGATAGCACCGTATTGGCTTTTGCCGAGAAAACGGGTGTTACCTATCCGCTTGTGTTGGATAACGGGGGCGAAATATTCTGTCGTTATGCCCATCGTTTGGCGGGCATCACACGCAACGTAATCGTTGATACCGATGGCCGCATTGTAATGATGACTCGCCTATATGATGAAGAGGAGTTTGCCCGAATGACACAAGTGATAGACAGCCTGTTGGTCGTTGCCGAAACAAAATAAACCGTAAAAAATACCCTATATATGGCCAAGGATTTGCTCATAGATTATTGTGGAGCCGAGGTGCTTCGCGAAGATTTGCCGGTACTCAAAGATGTAAACTTCCGATTGCAAGCCGGTGAGTATGTATATCTGATAGGTAGAGTAGGTAGTGGCAAGAGTAGTTTGCTCAAGACAATGTATGCCGAGTTGCCCGTTACGGCCCAACGTGCCGATGTATTAGGCTATGATATGACATCTATTCGCGAGCGTAATGTACCCTATTTGCGCCGTCAATTGGGTATCGTATTTCAAGATTTCCAACTGCTCACCGACCGTTCGGTGCGCGAGAATCTCGATTTTGTGTTGCGTGCTACCGGTTGGAAAAAGAGCGACGAGATGGAGGCGCGTGTCGAAGAGGTGCTTACACAAGTGGGTATGCTCAAGAAAGCCTATCGTATGCCGCACGAATTGTCGGGCGGCGAGCAGCAACGTATAGCTATAGCACGTGCGCTACTCAACAAGCCTCAAATCATTCTTGCCGATGAGCCTACGGGTAATCTCGATCCGCAAACCGGTCGTCAGATTGTCGATTTGCTATATCGCATATCGAAGGAGGGTACGGCTGTGATTATGTCTACTCACAACCTCTCGTTTTGTGAAGATTATCCCGGTCGTATATATCGTTGCGAGAATCATAGGCTGGAAGAATTGTAGTGTAAGTTGTTCTATATATAACAGTAAGTTTAACTACCCGTAGCATAGGGTGAGATGTATTGAACATGAAAGTATTGAAGTTTGGTGGAACATCGGTAGGTAGTGCCGAACGTATCCAGTCGGTTGCACGCATTGTGTGTGATGGAGAACGCAAGATTGTTGTATTGTCGGCTATGGCCGGAACGACCAATACGCTGGTAGAGGTGTGCGACTATCTGTATAAAAACAATGCCGATGGTGCGCGTGATACGATAGCGGCTCTCGAACGCAAATATTGGGATGTGATAGACCAACTTTATGTGGCCCATGAGTATAAACAAACAGCCCGAGAGGCTGTAAAGGAACGTGTTATGCACATTCGTTCATGCATCAAAGATCTCTTTACTGCCTTTGAGGAAAAAGAGATATTGGCGCAAGGCGAGTTGATGTCAACTGCATTGATGCACCTTTATCTGACCGAACAAAATATCAAAGTGGCTATGTTGCCGGCTCTCGACTATATGCGTATAAATAAAAATAACGAGCCGGATATGAGTTATATACGCTCGCATTTGAATGCTATGTTGGAGCAACTGCCCGATGCCGATATTTACATTACACAAGGCTATATATGCCGCAATTCTTATGGCGAGGTCGATAACCTGCAGCGGGGTGGAAGCGATTACTCGGCATCGCTTATAGGTGCAGCAATTGCTGCAAGCGAAATACAGATATGGACCGATATTGATGGTATGCACAACAACGATCCTCGATATGTAGCCAATACACGTCCGGTGCGCAATCTGCACTTCGAAGAGGCGGCAGAGTTGGGATACTTCGGTGCCAAAATTTTGCATCCTACTTGCATTCAGCCTGCCAAGCAAAACAATATACCGGTGCGATTGCTCAATACACTCGAACCGCAAGCCCCCGGAACATTTATTTCGTATGATCCGGATTGTGGTGGAACGCAGCTTATCAAGGCGGTGGCCGCCAAAGATAATATTACGGCCATTAAAATCAAGTCGGGACGTAAACTGTTGGCACATGGATTCTTGCGCAAGGTGTTTGAGATTTTTGAAACCTATCGTACCACCATCGATATGGTAACAACCTCGGAGGTGGGTGTGTCGGTAACAATAGACAACACTCGCCACCTACCCGAAATACTCGATGACTTGCGTCAGTATGGCACTGTGATGGTCGATGAAAATATGGTGATTGTATGTGTCGTGGGCGATCTGGCTTGGCAAAATGCAGGATTGGAATCGCGTGCCATGATGGCATTGAAAGATATACCGGTGCGTATGGTCTCGTATGGTGGTAGCAACTATAATATATCTTTCTTGGTGCGTCAGGAAGATAAAATTGCAGCATTGCAAGCACTTAGTCGCCAATTGTTCGAGTCGTAGGTAACGATAAGTTGTAGGAGGTATGAGCCATTTCCCGATAGAGCAGTTTGAAGGTGTCGCTACACCATTCTATTATTACGATGTAGCCTTGTTACGTCGCACACTCGATAGCGTGTGTGCAACTCGACCGGCCGATAGTATTGTGCATTATGCACTCAAGGCCAACAGCAACCCCCGTTTGCTGCGTATGATAGCCCATGCGGGGCTTGGAGCCGATTGCGTAAGCGGTGGCGAGATTGCTATTGCTGTGGAGTGTGGTTTTGAACCTCGCAAAATAGTATATTCGGGGGTGGGAAAGACCGATGACGAAATACGACTTGCACTATCGGTTGGTATAGATTGTTTCAATGTCGAGTCATTGGCCGAGTTGGAAGTTATAAATGCTTTGGCCGGGGATATGGGCAAAACAGCCCCTGTAGCCATACGTGTCAATCCGCACATCGATGCCCATACGCATCATTATATTACGACCGGATTGAGCGAAAATAAGTTTGGTATAGATATATCGCAGCTTTTCGATGTAATAGGGCAAATACATCGTATGGCTAATGTTCGTTTTCGTGGTTTGCACTTTCATATTGGTTCGCAAATAACTTCTATGCAACCCTACGAGCAACTATGTAGTACAATAGCTCAACTGCAAGCCGAACTCGATGCGCGAGGTATCGATATAGACTATATCAATGTAGGCGGTGGATTGGGTGTAAACTATGAAGCTCCCGATGAACATCTTATACCCGATTTTGGTGCCTATTTTTCTGTATTTGAGCGTAATATACATCTACGCAAAGGGCAAACATTGCATTTCGAGCCGGGGCGTTCAATCGTTTGTCAATGCGGTACACTCATATCGCGTGTACTATATGTAAAAGCGGGCCTTAACAAAAAGTTTGCTATTGTAGATGCCGGTATGACCGACCTCATGCGGCCGGCGCTCTATCAAGCATTGCATAAAATAGAAAACATCACATCGCAATCGGCTCTCTATGCCTATGATGTGGTAGGCCCAATCTGCGAGTCGTCCGATAGTTTTGGCAGTGATGTTATGCTATGCGAAGCGCATAGAGGCGATTACATAGCCATCCGCTCAGCAGGAGCCTATGGCGAATCAATGGCCAGTCGCTACAATTCTCGCCATCTGCCCGGTGTGTTACTGAGTGAGTAATGGGGTGTTATTCTTCCTTCTTTCTCTTGGTTGCGAAGTAAATGGCGGCTGCAATGGCTGCTACGATTAATAACATCGTTGCATTGACTCTTACAATACAATAGACTATTGCCATTATTGCCAATATGGCTAAAACTCTCTTGAACATTATCGTATGTTTTTATTTTGTCTTACATTTTTCTTGCCATACCACCGGTAAAAGAGACAATGGCGTTATAGACATTTTCAATATCTTCTTTAGTGTCGAATGAGTGGGTATCGTATTTGTCATCTTCCATAGCTATTATTATGGAGCCTCTTATTTCATGGGCACCTCCGTATAGTATCGATGCTACAGTATTATCGGCAAGGTTCTTTGCCAATCCGTTTCTATCTACATACATTGTTACTTGTTTGGTCAATTTGCATATTTGGGTAATTTCGTTCAATGTATCAGAGAAGTGTACGGCATCGAGACGGTCGGCATCAATAAGTGGTGCCATCTCTTGATATGACATCGCAAAGACATCGGCCTCGACAAACGAGGTAATTCCTGCAGGGGTTATTATGATTACGTTGGGTGTTATGGCTGTTTTATTTTC
>JAFZDG010000247.1 GCA_017561285.1 Bacteroidaceae bacterium | reverse complement strand
GGTATAATGAGTGTGGAGGCGAGATGACAATCTCCTCCACGCCTAATACTACAATAGCAAAAAGGACTGCATGTTTGCAACTTGTAGGCGATAATGAGACACTGGTGTTGCCAATAGCGCAATTACCTACCGGCAATAACGAGGCCGGATATATTAGCCGGTTCAATATCAATTCTAAAGGCGATAGTCTTATTGCGGGAGTTGTGCTTGATAATAAGGGAACGCCTTTCACAATCAATATAGAGTTAAAAAATGGCTGAATTGATAAAACAATGGGAAGATGGCTCGCGCCTCACTGCGACCTATGAAGGTAGTGGTGGCGGCGATGCTGTCTTTACGTCCGAGCCGAACGAAGGTATCGATAGAGATATGTCGGTATCGTTCGTGGATGCATCGGGTAGCATTGTTGTAGAGAGAACAGTGAGTCAAGTAGGTTTGCGCCAACGCTTCATCACAGCCGACGGTAAGGTGTTCTGCGTTCTTGGAGGCGGTAGGTTCGGAGTGCTTAAGGAGGGCGGCGTTGAACCAGAACCGCCAACACCTATGGAGACATATACAAGGTTGACATACATAGAGTGTACGGGAGAACAGTATATCAATCTCAATTACATTGTGCAAGAGGATGATGTGATTAAATGCTACTACGACTGCAATGTACTCACCAAAGAGGATAAATTCCTTTTTGGTACCTACGACAGCAATGCAGTGTGGTTATCTATCTACAACTATACGGCATACACTCGCTTCGGTAGTGGAACAACGACCACCACTAGCTACGCCTCACGTAACCACTATGTGGAGGTGCGCAAAGAATCTGTCACATTCGACGTTACCGAAACAACGATGCCGTATGAGGAAATGCCAGCAACCCCTTTATTTGTCTTTGCTCGCCGCTCAACTTCTGGCGTTGCTGGTGCACACTTTGTAGGTCGCTGCACAATGTTTAAGATTAGCAATGCCAATGGCGATGTTATTGAGCTGCGGCCAGTAAAGCGAGATAGCGATGGCAAGGTAGGTATGCTCGATGTCATCAGTGGCATATTCTATGCGAGCGAGGGCGATGCAGATTTTATTGGGGGCAACGAGGTGCGCATTACTGAGGAATATGAGATTATTGATAGGGTTTACTTCAACAAGAATAAGGCTTTCAATACCGGATATTTGGGTAACAATACCACCTATATTGACGTGATGTTCCAGCGAACCTCGACAAGCTCTGCGGCATATCTCTTTGGTCTAACACAAGGCAATAGATTGACCGGTTATCTATCGAGCGGTTCGGCTTATTGGCGTTATGGCAATGCCTATCCAACATTTGCCACCGCTACGCAAAAGATATACAAGGCTGTTGTCACGCCCGGAAAAACAACGGTAGACGACACAAGCAAAACTTTTACCGTCAACGAGTTTGAGACTTCAGATCCTATCCCAGTAGGTGGCTATAAATCGGGTACTAATCCAATAACAAAGCACTATATTGGCTATATCTATTATTTCCGTATGTGGCACGGAGATACACTTCTTGTTGATTGGTACCCTTGCAAACGACTATCCGATGGCGTAGAGGGCTTCTGGGATTGTGTAACGCAAACATTCGTTGAACCAATAAAATAAATTATGGCAGACTATATAGATTATCACAGCAAAAGAACAGGAGCGCAGATAGAAGATTTACTCGACCAAGTAGCGAGTGGTAATACCGGTGGTGGAGGCGGCG
>JAFZDG010000246.1 GCA_017561285.1 Bacteroidaceae bacterium | reverse complement strand
GTGGTTGGTATTTAGGTTCTTCTGAAATTATCATCTACAACAACGACTTCAAAGAGGTAGGACGACTCAACGTAGAGATACCCGAAGATTTGAATGTAAATGATATTGCTCCGGTAAAATTCATCACGTCACAATTCTTCGATACCGATGCAAACACCATAGAAATACCGGTCTTTGTTCATGCAGTAGATAACGGAACGCAAATAAACAAGATATATCTATACAACCTCGATGGCGAGAAGATACAAGAGTACGACTCTCGATCAATGATATACTTCACTGCCGATAACGACTATCGCCGCATGTTGTTGGTTAATGAGATAAACGGCGATATGACTATCGATGTAATGACTCCTGCCGAGGGTGACAAAGCACCTGCTATCGAACATCAATTTGCAATAGACCAAGACTTGCTCTATTACAGCAATGGTCCTGCACTCAACTATTACACACTCGGTGGCAAGCCCTACTACAGTGTAGCTCACTTCGAGAAACCTTGTATGGATGGTATGGATCCTGAGACTTTTGTGCCTACTCAAGCTCCCGACAACTATCTAATAGTGAAGACATACGACCAAAATTTCGACAGAGTAGATTCGTTGAGAATATCTATTGCCCCAACAGACGAAGATGCCACATATGGCTTTGCCTCATTGGGTATGCTATCGTACTGCGATGTTCGCTTGGGTGAGTTTACAAATGACAACCAACGCAATTATATAATTACCCACTACGAATATTTTGCTCAAAGCGATGAGTATACATATCTCTTTAAGGTGTACGATCAAGAAGGTAACTATGTAAAGAGTATTGTAGAAAACACATCCAATTGGATAAGCTTGAGTAACGTAGAGGGACATGAAGAGCAAATGGCATTTTTGAGAATGACCGATGCCGGTCAAATTATGGAAATGGTAAATATCCCTTCGTGTGAAGTTGCAAGCACATTCCCGGCTGTGGTCGATGGATACCGCATCACTACAACCATCGATCGCTATCCGGTTGGAAACGACTATCAATATGTGATAGGTCTGAGTCAAGCCGATGTTGATGAGAATGGCGATGCCATTGCACGCATTGGTTGGTACAATCGTGACTGCAGTGTCGACCACTACGTAAAATTCAACATCGGAAAGAACGCCGAAGGCTTTACACCCTACATTGCCGGCTATGTACTCAATCCTTATTTGTTCAACACCGACAGCAAGCGCGAATACTTCTATCTGGCAATGAACAAACGCACCGATGGAAGCGACATACTCGATAAAACGCTATACCTTGCCGACGAAAATGGTAACGTACTGCGCACCATAAAGCCCGAAGAAGGTAACGAAATAGAGTTCTCAAGTGGCGATATATTTGATTACCACACAGCCTATCCCAAGATGGTATTGTCATTCTACAACGGTGAGAAAGATCTCTTTGAAATTCAGTACTTCAACCTGCCCTTCGACTCGTTTACAAGTGGAGGTAATGGCTCGCAAGACGATCCCTATGTAATAACTACACCCGGCGAGTTGGCGCAAATGCACACCGCTCCCAATGCACACTTCATACTCGGCAATGATATAGATATGAGCGAATATCCTCGTCCATACGTTGCTCCTATGGAGTTTATGGGCTCACTCGAAGGCAACGACTACTTGATATCAAATATTGAGCTCAATGGTGCAGGCTTGTTCGACAATCTTCATCACGCAACCATTAAGAATCTACAAGTTCAGTCGCCCGTATTAAATATATCGGACAATGGCAACGATGTTGGTATTATAGCCAACAGCTCTACACAATCGACACTTGAGAATGTACACATTTATGATGCCGCTATCAATGGTATAGAAGGTGGTACAAACTACGTGGGTGGTATATTGGGTTGTGCTACCGAGACAAAAATAAATGCAGTCTCTATGTTGCGAGCCAATGATCTCTATGCAATAGACAATTTTGGCGGCATTGTTGGCAGTCTATGCAATAGTAGCATAAATGCGGCTGTTGCTTCGGGTGATATGGATTACAGTTATAAATTTGGCGGTATAGCCTCTACCGTAGATGGATTAAGTTCTATACGAAATGCCCACACCGACTTTATGGTTCTTTTACCTAAGGTTTCGGGCGGTATAGCTGCCGTATCAGAAGGTACTATCGAGCATTGCTACTCAACAAGTAGCGCTCTTGGCGAACTTGAAGAAGGTACTACCAAACACGATTTTCAAGACATTGTACACACCAACACCGGTACTATAAACGGATGTGTAGGCAATGATGCAATGGAAGGAAACCGAGCATTCTACGAGGCACTTGGTTTTGCATACGGCAATACCCTCGATGCTCCCTGGGTGGGTGACGGTGTACCGGTACTCTACTTCGAAAACGAGCGCCAAAGTACACCTACTATCGAGACTATAGAGAGTGGTATTCTATTCAACGGTACGACTGTAGTTGTTGCCGATGCGCACAAGATAGCATTGTACAATATGCAAGGTCAACTCGTTGTAACTATACAAGGAACGACACTTGATGTAAGTAATATTGCTAGAGGTATCTATGTGGTAGTTGCAACTGATGCACAAAGCGACCACATTACTCGTAAAATTGCGATTCGATAAAAAGCTTTATTATAAATGATGAATTAGGCTCTTTTGTGGGAGCCTAATTTTTTTTGCTATAAGTAATGTATTTACTACCTTTGCACAAAACATATACTTTTTACAAATGTCTTGTTTAAGAGTACTCTTGTGTATACTATTTCCACCCCTTGCCGTAATTGATAAGGGCTGTGGATCGGTAATAATTGTTATGCTACTCTCGTCATGTGGATGGATACCCGGAACAATTGCAGCACTTGTTATTCTTAATGGTGAAAACGACGATTAGTCCATATAAATAGTTGTTATATCTATTTATAAAATTCCAAATTATTTTTTTCTTTGTAGTTAGGTGGGTATTCTTGTATACTTGCCTCATACTGATATTTACAACACACAAAAAAAATAATATTATGAAAAAGAGTCTATTCCTATTTCTTTCTATGCTATGTGGGCTTGGGTACATGTATGCACAAGAGTATTATTTGCATAGTGATACTCAACATTGGGTAGTTATACCCGAGTGTGAAACCAATATAGAGGAAATTACAGCTGCCGATTTTTGTCATGCAGAAGCAATCCGCGCCATTGTGCCTGGAACTGTTTTTACCTCGTATGTGAATGGGGGAAAAGAGAGTGATCCTAATTTCGGTGACAACATACATCGTGTAGATCGCTCAAAATATGACCGAAGTTTTTGGTATCGTGCAGAATTTGAAATACCCAAAAACTTTAATAAAGAGTATATATGGCTCAATTTCAATGGTATAAATCGATCGGCCGAAATATATTTGAATGGTTGTAAATTAGGCTGTCTCGATGGTTTTATGCAGCGTGCAAGATATGATATAACAAAATTATCTAATCGCAATAGTAAGAATGTCTTGGCCGTATTGGTCAATATGCCGGCTACTCCCCTTGCCAATCAAGGTAGTCCTACCTATTTGTCGAGTGGTGGATGGGATTGGATGCCCTATGTTCCGGGACTCAATAGCGGTATTACCGACAAAGTGTGGTTGGATAATAGCGGTGATGCAACAATCATTGACCCTTGGATACGGACAAAACTCCCTACAAGAGCCAAGGCCGAAGTGAGTGTAACACTCGATGTAAAGAACCATAGTAATCAATATGCTAAATATAAAGTAAAGGGTACAATACAACCCGGTAATATCGAGTTTGAACAAGAAGTTGGTATAGGTGCACAAGAGACAAAGAATGTCAAGTTTGATAAGCGCTATTTCAATCAACTCGTTGTAAATAGTCCGCGCTTGTGGTGGCCTGCAGGTTATGGTGAGCCTAATCTATACACATGTCACCTTGAGGTAAAAGATGCAAGCGGTGCAGTTTCGGAGAGCAGAGATGTAACATTTGGTATCAAGCAATATAGCTATGAAGTAGTTGATGGAGTTTTTCGTATTCACATCAATGGTGTGCCGGTTTTTATCAAAGGTGCAAACTGGGGTATGTCTGAGTATATGCTTCGTTGCCGTGGTAAAGAGTACGAAACAAAAATACGCTTGCATCGAGAGATGAATTTCAATATGATTCGCAATTGGCTTGGCTCTGTAACCGATGACGAGTTTTATCAGTATTGCGATAAATATGGTATCATGGTGTGGGATGACTTTTGGATCAATTCTAACCCCAATCTGCCTTACGACTTAAATGTGTTTAATAGCAATGCCGTAGAGAAAATAAAACGAGTGCGTAATCATCCTTGTATAGCCGTATGGTGTGGCGATAATGAGGCTGTGCCCGAACCTCCCCTACCCGGTTGGTTACAAACAAATGTAGAGACTTTTGATGGTGGTGATCGTCATTTCCAAGCCTGTTCAAACTCGGGAGGCCTTTCTGGTAGTGGTTTCTGGGGAGCATTTGACCAACGTTATTACTTTACCGATTACCCCGATGCTTCGTCCGGTGGTGACGGCAAACGAGGTTGGGGCCTTCGTACAGAAATAGGTACGGCTGTTGTTCCTACAATAGAGAGTATCAAGAAGTTTATACCCGAGGAGAATCTATGGCCCATAGATGAGATGTGGAACAAGCACTATTTTGGCACCAATGCAGGCAATGCGTTACACCAACAATATATTCAAATGGTCATTGAAGGATATGGCGCAGCTACTGATCTTTATGATTTTACACGAAAGGCTCAGTATGTCAATTTTGTATCAAACAAAGCTATGTATGAGGGCTGGCTCGATCATATTTGGGAGGATGCCTCGGGTATTATGACCTGGATGGGTCAATCGGCATACCCCTCG
>JAFZDG010000245.1 GCA_017561285.1 Bacteroidaceae bacterium | reverse complement strand
GTCGGTCCTTGTCTTGGTCACAGTTACAGTTGGCACCGTTACAGGTACAATCTGCGGGAACACATATAGACTATGATATAATTTACCTCCGCTCACTTCGGCTCGCGAGGTGGCTCGATCGGTGGTCAATATACTCACCGAGTCGGTGGTCTCTATCTCTACTCGCTCACTTGGCATATCAACCTCAACAATGGTATCACGCACAATAGTCTCTATCGTCTCGGTTGTCTTATGCTCGACCGGGATATATACAGTCCTTGTGCATCCATATAGCATTATCAGCGATAGCAATGCTGCCAATAGCCATATCCACACACGCCACGACATATCGTTATGACGCACTTGCCTCAACGGCTTTCTTGCCTTTTTGGGCACTTTAGGCTTTTCTTTTCCTGTCATAGCTCGTGTATTATCTCTCTGCGATTACAACGACACGCATCATAACTCACATGCACCCACCGATAGTCATACTCGTCTATCAGTTGGTCGTAGTCAAGGTGGTCGCGTATGTAGTTAAACAACCATTGGTTGCCTTCCTTGCTCCCAACGGTAATATCTGCCGCTTCTCCTTTCGTGTGTTGGCTGTTTCGTGCGCCTCCTACAGCCTTGTTCAACGGCACACTTCTATAACCACTATTCACTATGATGGGCTTGCCATACGCTTCACGCAAGGGATCAAGCACACATGCTACAAGCGTCTCAAGCGACATCACTGCATCGCGTGGCGGTGTGTTATCTATACGCATCGCTTCGGCTTTCGCACTACGGCACAACTCTTCTATCGTAAAGTATTTCATATCTCTTTTTATAGATTATATATTATTCCTTATGGGCTTTATGGGCATTACAGCCCTCATGTTCACTCTTTATACTCGGGCAATATCAAGTGAATATCCTTTGCTACCTTTTCCATATGTTGGCGTAGGCGTACAGCATCCACCTTGCTCTTTCGCGTGTATTCTACGAACAACGATCCACACCAATCATCGTTCTTGTCTAATAGTCTCACCACATACAATTGCCTGGTTCCGGCGGCGTGCATCAGCGTATGAGCTACATCATCGCGCACCTCATCGATGCATCGGTAATGCAAGTAACCATTGTCGGCAAGCTCCTTGCCAAATTGCGGTATATCGGCCAATGCCAATTGCTGTATATGATTACGCATACTCTCCACTCCTTTGCGTTTCACCTCGTAGTAGATGCTCACCTTCTCTATGTCTCCCATCGGATGGGGCTGCGCTATATATACCCGGCAAGCATCATAGTCGCCCCGAAGATCGCCCAGCTCGCCATATATCAACGCGCTATGTCGTCTCCTCCGGCTGTTCTCTTGCTCGGCTCGCAATATATCTTCCTTGCGCCGCTTGTCTGCCTCAGCTGCTTTGCGCTCGATCTCGGCCTCAGCCTTACGCTCGAATACTTTCTGCGAATAACCGAACCACGCTGTGGTGATGGTACACACCATCGTTATCAATGCCAATATTATCTGTGTTGTATCCATTCTCTTTTCGTTATACTCTATTATATTACATTGGCCACAATCCACACGATACAAGGGAATGCAGCTCCTCCTACGCCGAAGATTACATCTACCATATCAGCATTCGCATCTATGACGAAATCCTTCACTACGATACAGGCGAGCGTAATAAGTACGCTGATGGCTAACGATGCCCACCACGTCAACCAACAGAATGCAACAAGCATTACACTGGCTATTACCATTGCTAAGCTCATATGGGCATATCGGTCAACACCCCAAGAGAGCAACCATCCGAACAATCTACTCAACAATCTCATATCTCATCTGTTACTATATCTACATATATTCCCACAAGGTCGCGCAAAGCGTGTGTCAAAGCCGTTCCACTATCTCGTGTACACAAGTACAACACCTCATCTTCTGTATAATACTTCCCGGCCTCTATTTCCATTGGCGGGGTATAAGGTATCGGATCACCCTTTTCTCCCGTAGGTATTATCTCTATTACCTCATAAAGTGATGCAGTATCCAACGATGGGGGATACACTTCAAGGACTGTATGCTCTTGTCTTGCTCTCCACACATTGTCATTGCATACACACACTTGGCCTTGCTTCAGCACTTTACCGATATACTTACTCCAATCGTAGATTACCACCATCCTGTTAAGAGCCTCTTGATTGGGTATGTCGGTACGTTGGTTGTATTGATCGATAACAATGTCTCTTGCTATCTCTTCGGGACTCAATGCATACGGCTGTGGTTCTATTGTTGGCGGCACATACTCCACCCATCCATCTGCCAATATCATCTCTTCCGATGGGCAGAATACATTCATTCCATCTCTCCTTATTATTATTTGATTGGCTGGCTTTACCTCACCGTTTTTCTCATATATCTTCATAATATATCAATTAAAAATAAACAATACTCCACCCACTCGGCTTAATGTTACTATATCCTGTCGAGCCGGTTGGACAATACAACTTCCCACTCGATGACACATTAGTAAACGCACCGCTATCAACGGTAGGAGCGGTAGTGCGATTGAAGCGTAACTCTTTCAGGTTCGTGCAATTTTTAAAGGTGTCACCACCTATCTTCGTTAATGTGGTAGGAAATTCAACCGACTTGATGGTTGTAATACCCAAATAGGCCCCGCCATGCGTTTGCGTTACACCTTCGGGTATCTTTGTGGTGCAACCCCAACCGAATACAAGACCGTTACTGCTTTTCCGAATAAGTCCGTTACAGTTGTTACGTGAGTCGTAACTACTATTACTACTACTCACTACGAACCGCTTCATATTTTGACAACCCGAGAATGCGTATGAATTGACAGATGCTTTTCCGATATATACGTCTTCTAAGTTAGTGCAATTCTCAAACGTATTCGCGGATATCGTGCTCATATTCTCCGGCATAATAACAGTTTTTATATTTGTCTTGCCGTTAAATATATATCTATTAAGACTCAAGCCGTCATTAGTTACAACTATTACACCTTTTCCATTTTCATATGTGTGAGACGTGATAGCATCCAAAAATTCCAGATTACCTATATTAAATATTTGGTTGTCAACAGTTTTATACCAATAGGTGTTATTAGGTGGAACTTCAACGCCATTCCACTCCCAATCGGCAACACTTCCATTACCGCTTACACTGCCCATCAATGCTCTACGTCTCATAGTTATACAGCTTTAAAGGGAGTTAGAATTGCATTGTATTTAACATTACTACTGCCGAATTTAGTATAAGTCACAGATAGCTCGTATGTAACTCCTTTTTCAACATTAGGGGCAACGCCGTTCGCCCATTGCCAATCAGCAGGGAAACTTACGCCGTCAAATGATGCAGAACTGGCTGTTGTGAATATCATAGTGAATTTTTCATAATCCTTCGTATGCGCAGAAAAAGCCAAATTGTTAATTGTCAAACTCAATATATTGGAAGTAAGGATATATACTCCATTATTTTTAATTTGACCTGTTGATTGAAATGCAGGAGCAAGACTATTCTCAGTAACAATCGTTTCCGAATCGCCGCCCGAACTACTACCTAACCCGGCTAAATACTCGCTCAGGTTTTGATCGCCGACGCTCACTCGCTCGGCGGTGGTGCGAGGATAGAATTGCCCATTTGTAGCATTACGCAATAGGCCATCGGCGAAGGT
>JAFZDG010000244.1 GCA_017561285.1 Bacteroidaceae bacterium | reverse complement strand
GGTAGAGCAATGTCCTGCTTCTCTCAGTCACTTGTCGCCTATTCATCGCAATAATATAGAGCAGTATGCCGTAGCACGTCTTACCGAACTTTACCATCGGCACATTGAAAAAGCGCGATGACTTGTATCGTTATCCTCTTGCCAACTGCTATCTTGAGGTGTCGCTTTAAGATTTTATACACTCGCTGTGAAAAATATTGAAGTAAACTTCATATTTCTCGCTCGTTTATGATTATCTTTGAGATAAACTCGAAGATATATTTCACTCGCTGTGAAAAATATTGAAGTAAACTTCATATTTCTCGCTCGTTTGTTACTATCTTTGTACACAATAAAAAAACAAGAATACGAGATAAAGTATAAATGATAGAACGCATAATAATTCTTGAGGGTGTTGACCCTGTACTTTTCTATGGCGTAAATAACTGTAATATACAGTGTGTAAAGAACTTGTTTCCCAAGCTCCGCCTTGTGGCACGTGGCAACGTGCTGAAGGTGATGGGCGATGAGTTGGAGACGGCTTTGTTTGAAGAGAAAATACAGCAACTCATAGCATACTGCGAGGAGCATAATTCGCTCAACGAAGAGGTAATCGTAACGATAATAAAGGGCGAGAAGCCTATAACAGTCAAGCGTGACGATGACCTTATTATATATGGTGTCAATGGTAAGCCTATTACGGCTCGCTCGGTCAATCAACAACGGTTGGTCAAGGCCTTTGAAGAGAACGACTTGGTGTTTGCTTTAGGTCCTGCCGGATCGGGTAAGACTTATGTGGCTATAGCATTGGCTGTGAGAGCATTGAAAAACAAAGAGATAAAACGCATCATATTGAGTCGTCCGGCAGTAGAGGCTGGTGAGAAGTTAGGATTTCTTCCGGGCGATATGAAAGATAAAATTGATCCCTATTTGCAACCACTCTACGATGCCTTGCAAGATATGATACCGGCTCTTAAACTCAAGGAGTTTATGGAGACCAATGTCATACAAATTGCGCCGTTGGCCTTTATGCGTGGTCGCACGTTGAGCGATGCCGTAATTATTCTTGATGAGGCTCAGAATACAACCACACACCAAATGAAGATGTTCCTTACACGCTTGGGTATGAATGCCAAGATGATTGTTACGGGCGATATGACACAGATAGACCTCCCCTCGCAACAAGTGTCGGGCTTGGTACAGGCTGTGCGCATTCTCTCGCGTGTGAAAGGGGTTGCGCGTATAGAGTTTGACAAGAAAGATATTGTGCGTCATAAACTTGTGCAACGCATTGTCGAGGCCTATGAGCAACACGATGAGCAAGTGAAGCGCGAGAAAGAGGAACGTCGTGCAGTACAGGCTGCTGAAAAAACAATCGAAACACAACCAAACGATAATAATAACAACTAAATACTAAGTACAATGAGCAACGCATTAGTAAAAACAGATTTCAACTTTCCCGGACAAAAGGGTGTGTATCATGGTAAAGTACGCGATGTATATAACATCGATGACGAATTGTTGGTAATGGTAGCCAGCGACCGTATATCGGCGTTTGACGTAATTTTGCCCGAGGGTATTCCCTATAAAGGACAAGTATTGAACCAAATTGCAGCAAAATTTCTCGATGCTACGAGCGACATCGTTCCCAACTGGAAAATGGCTACTCCCGATCCTATGGTAACTGTGGGTGTACGTTGTGAGCCTTTCAAAGTAGAGATGGTCGTGCGCGGTTATCTTACCGGCCATGCTTGGCGCGAGTATAAAGAGGGCAAACGCACCATTTGTGGCGAGCCTATGCCCGAAGGTATGCGCGAGAACGAGAAATTCCCTCAACCCATTATTACGCCTACAACTAAGGCCGATGAGGGACATGACGAAGATATTTCGAAAGCCGAGATTATAGAGCGTGGTATTGTGTCGCGTGAGGACTATGAGCAACTCGAAAAATATACTCTCGCTCTCTATCAACGCGGTTGCGAGATGGCTGCCGAAAAAGGTCTTATTCTCGTTGATACCAAATATGAGTTTGGTAAGAAAGATGGTAAAATCATCTTGATCGATGAGATACATACACCCGATTCATCGCGTTATTTCTATGCCGAAGGCTATGAAGAGCGTTTGGCCAAAGGCGAAGACCAACGTCAACTCTCTAAGGAGTTTGTTCGTCAATGGCTCATTGCCAATGGATTCCAAGGCAAAGAGGGACAAGCCGTTCCTGAGATGACTCCCGAATATTGCGATAGCGTTACCGATCGCTATGTAGAGTTGTACGAAAACATTGTTGGCGAAAAATTTGTCAAAGCCGAGGTTGCCGATATAGCAGCACGCATAGAGCGTAATGTAACCGAGTATCTCAAAAACCGTTGATTTTATCGCACTATGAAAGCCGAGGAGGTAAAACCCTACGATCCCAATGCCGCCAAGACCGGACAGGTACGCGAGATGTTCGACTCTATAGCACCTGCCTACGATGTGATGAACCGTATGATGACATTCGGTATCGATACGATTTGGCGGCGTAAAGCTGTAGATATGGTAGGCGCATACAAGCCTCGCCGAGTGCTCGATGTGGCTACCGGAACAGGCGACTTGGCTTTCCTCATCCATGAGCGTCTCAAGCCCGAGTCATTGTTGGGTATAGACCTATCGGAGGGTATGTTGGCTGTGGCACGTCAAAAGGCACAGGAACGAGGTGTTTCTGATAGTGTTTCGTTTGCTATCGAGGATTGCCTATCGCTCTCATTGCCCGACAACAACTACGATGCCATTACGGTAGCCTATGGTGTGCGAAATTTTGAAAATTTGGCACAAGGTTTTGCCGAGATGTATCGAGTGTTGTCGCCCGGCGGTGTATTGTGTGTCATTGAGCTTTCTACTCCCGAGCATTTCCCTATGCGGCAACTCTATAAGTTCTATACATATACTATTATACCCTTGGTAGGACGCATAGTATCGCGCGACAAGCAAGCCTATACCTATCTGCCTCGCTCGGTAGCTGCCGTAGCGCAAGGCGAGGAGATGCTCGATATTTTCCGTTCGGTAGGTTTCAGAAACTGCCGTTTGCGCCGTCTCACCTTCGGTGCTTGCACCATCTACCTGGGCGAAAAGTAAGAGTGATAGAGTAGGTCTTGATAACCGATTATACTACAAAAAAATCCACCCGCCGGGTGGATTTTTTCGTTCTATCACATAGCTTATTACAACTTACTAATTGTCTCATCGAGCCATTGCAACTTCAGGTTGTAAGCCTCTATCATACGGTCTATGGCTTCGTTGTATGGAAGGGTTTCATCGCCGTTTATGCGCTCGCTTATAGGCCAAAGTGTAATGTTGATTTTGTTGGATGTTTGCATTTGGGCGCTTTCGGTTAGGATATAGGTCGGTACGGTTTCAAACTTAGGTTTCAACAGTGCCCAACGCTCTTTGAGGAGTGCTATAAACTCGGCATCTTTAAATAGTTGCTCGTAGTAAATAGCATCTTCCATACTGCTGTATTCGGCCGAACGGTCGGGTGTGAATGTTCCCCAATCAAAGTCCCATACCGGACCTGCCTTCAATACATCGTTGCGATCTTTATACATATAGGCACTTTTGGGATGCTCAGGCTCTTCGTTGTTGGTGAGTTCGTGTACCAACCACCAATCGATAAATGTGGTAAAATCGATGTATGAGGCCCACTCTCGTGCCTCATAGTTATTGTAAAGTTCGTTTTCGAGGTTGTTGATATAGTTTTGTATATATTCAAATTGTTCTGTTACAAGTACATCCTCATCGGGTTCTTTAAACATATAGGGAAGTTGGCGTATCTCTGAGCGGAATTGGTTTACCTCATCAAAGTGTTTGTCCAACTCCAACAGATAGCCACCCGTAATGGCTTCGCCTGTTGTGTCGCTACTCTCCATCTCGCATATGTTTACACGATTTTCGTCTATTTTTATTTGTTCGCATAGGTAGTAGCTTCCTTGATGTTTACCATTGAGTACAAGTTCTATATATTGTCCTTTAGGAGTCCATGCCAAGTCGGTGAGTGTGGCTATATGGAATGCTATGTCGTTGCGTAACAAAGTGCGGTCGAGGTAGTTGGCCAGCAATACCCAGCGTTTGTGTTTGGGCATACCCAATATCGATGTTTTGCTATCCAATTTCAGTGCGTAGGGTTTCTTGGCATAGTTCCAAGTAGAGTTTCCGCGACCTCTTATATTGGTTGTTCCATCATAGTCTATGCTGCCATCGCTGTTGTATAGGCGCATTTCGCAACCTTCAAGCCAATCTTGGAGTTTGTTGGGGATGGCAGCCTCGTTGGGTGTGTTGATATACAAGACGGGAAGTCCCGATTTGAAAATTTGCAGTGTAAATCTGTTTACCTCGCCGGTAGAAGATATAATGGTGTAGGTAACGGGCCGGCTGAAGTCGTTGGTTGTAATGCCGCTTATCTGTTCTATGTTGTTTGCCAGCACTTTCTCGCCATTGGTCTCAAAGGTGGCAACGAGGCCGTTTAGGTCGATGGTGTATGGGGTGTAATATTCACAATGGTTTTGATTTTCTACCTCTATATGTATGTCGGTAGGCAAGGAGGGATTGTTCTCTTTGAGGAATGAGAAAGCAGTAAAAATATTGCCTGTGTATTTTATGCCAAATGCCGAAGAGGAGATTTGCACAGCAGTACCTGTAGAGTTGGCTACCGAGAGTACCAATGCCGCATCTTCATCGTATCGTGTCGATATGTTGAGGTCTTCGATATAGGCCCGATATTGTCCCTCTTTCATTGTGCCTTGTTCGTCATATACTTGTTCTACGGCAGCCAATTTGTAGTGGGTAGGTGTGGTAACATACGAGTTGCCACTGCGCGTGGTATTGATGCAGTCGAGTTCTATTTGGCACGAATCGGAGGTTGTATCGTAGTTGAACAATGCATTGGACGGATTGACACGAAATTCGATGTAGGCCGTTGTACCCGATGCCAACAGTACCGGTCGGGTAGTCAGTATGGCTATGCCGGTAGGCATAATATACTCTTTGTTAAACGTAAAGCTACTGCCATCGGCCATAGTAATGGTTATGGAGTGGTCGGTGTCGCTCTGTGTGATAGAGTGTATAATCTTAGATGGATCGGACGTGTGAGGTGTTTTTATCACATCTATAATATTATTGGGATCGTTGGCATAGTGTATCACAAAGATATAGTATCCCTCCTCATCGGTAGTGACATACATAGCAACCGGGGCTTTAACACACTCTCCATTATTATCGAG
>JAFZDG010000243.1 GCA_017561285.1 Bacteroidaceae bacterium | reverse complement strand
GCGCATATGGAGGAGATTGATCTTTGTTGGAGATTGCGCTTGATGGGTTATCGTATTATGGCCGTTCCCCAAGCCGAGGTGTATCATTATGGAGGCGCATCGCTCGATAGTAGTAGCCCTCGTAAGTTGTATCTCAACTACCGTAACAACTTGCTGATGATGTACAAAAACTTACCCGCCGACATTCGCTCATGGCGTATCTTCCGCCGTATGGTGTACGATGGAATATCAGCTGTGAAGTATCTTGTGTCGGGTAAGTGGGCGTTTGTAAAGGCGGTGTGGAATGCGCATAGCGATTATCGCAAAATGAAGAAGAACTACCATACCCAACATACTCAGAATTGTCTCAATGACCTTCCTCAAGGACAAGTGAATATAGTACTCGACTACTTTCTTCGTGGCAAGAAACGCTATACCGATGTGATAAAGTAAGCTTCGGCCGCTGTGTGTTGAAGCCCGAAAAGATAAACCGAGAGGCTGACTAAAAAGTCGTATGACAGATTAGTCAGCCTCTCTGGTGTTTAACGCCTATAGCGTATTATTGTGCAATGACTACTTTGTAGCTTTCGTTGCATACTCGTACGAAATATACACCTTGGGGCAATAGTGTTGCGTTGATGACATACTCGGGCTCGTCTACCGATAAGCCTGTGTGGATAACACGACCGGCAGCATCTACAAGTGTTACCTTAGTGCCATTGTCAAGTCCCTTGATGTATATGCGACCATCGTAGGTGTATATGCGCACGCCATTGGCAAGGGTTTTCTCAATAGATGAGAGTGCCTTTACGCGCACTACATTAGAGCCTACCTCACCACAACCCGAGTAGAGAGCTTTAACTTGATACTCGTAGTAGTTGGCCGGGTGTTGCTCCTCATCGATAAAGTAGGTCTCTTGTAGGGGCACGTCGTTGAGCAACTCGCTGTTGCAATATACATTGTAACCTTCGAGTACGTTGCGCTCTGAAGTTGCCTCCTCGGCCAAGCGAATACCTCTGATAGGCTCGTTGGTGGTGTTGGCAATAGGTGCAAATTGTACTTCATTGACTTTACGAGGCGCTTTTTCCATACCCTTGTCGGCGTATGCACGCAAGCCTATGGTGATGTTCCAGTTGCCGTCAATATCGTTGGCATTGAGGGTACTCCAGTTCTTGCCATCGCTCGAGTAGAGGTCGCCACGACCTACTTTACCGGGACCTGCATCGTAGCCCAAAGGTACTGAAATCTCGTTGTGCTCGATGTAAGCCACTACGCGCAAGGTCTTGTTGGTATTGATAAGCAAGGGTTGCTCCAACTCAACGGTGTTGAAACTATATTGTTTCAAGTTGGGAACGTATTGTTGTGCAATAAGATTGTCGCCCTCGTATATCAGCAAGAAGAGTGCATCGGGTACTTGGTAGATGTACAATTCAACCTCCGAAATAGAGAGTTTCTCGTAGGGTTTCAACTCCTCGCTGTTCCATTGTACACCGGCGTAGAATGCACCACCGCTGGGCATACCGGCGGCATCGTGCACATGGCCATTGTGCCAACGGATGTTGACAACATCGCCCAATGAGGGTGCGCTCCATGCAAGGCTGTAGGCATTGTCGAGAGGCTCAACAAAGAGCATACCGGGTTTTTGACAGCCGTTGCTGTATTCGAGGTCGATATTTACCGCCTCGGTGTACTCACTGATACATGATGACAGATAGTGAGCGCGCACCTGATAGCTGTATGAGCCGGGAAGGAGGTTGCGGTCGGTGTAGGTAATATCGGTGATAGGCTGGTCGTTGAGTTGTACGCCGTTGCGCATGATGTCGTAGCCGTATGCTTCACCTATGGTATGGGTGTCGAGGGTGATGGCATCGATATACTGCATATGTGCACCTGCTTCGTGGCGAATGGCGATGTAATCGCTACCGGCCGGGATGGTAAAGCTGTATTGCTTCCAAGCCTCGGTTGTGGTAATGCTCTTGAAGGGGATGAAGTCCTCGATATTGTTGCCATCGACCGATGTGAGTACACGCAAGCTACCGCTACCGAGGTGGTCGTCGTGGTTGCGAGCAACAAACGAGAAGACCATATCTTGTGCGGGCTTACCGGCGGGGATAATGAGCCATGCATTGTCGGCTTTGGCCGCTTGCAATGCTTTGGTGCCATGATAGGCTGTAGCATCGGTTACTTGCCATGCACCATTGTAGTTGCTCCAGTCGGCGCAAGCAAAGGCTGTACCCACGATACCCTCTTCAATGCTTTCGTAAAGCTCTGCTTCGGTTGCAGTGGGATCGACAAACGAGATATTTACGTTGTAGCTATAGGTGCTTTGTACGGCTTTTACATCGATAGGCGCATCGCAGTTCTCGGCATCATAGATGTCTACATAGGCCTTGTGAGAGCGAGGCGATACAGCACCGTCGATGTAAACGGTTTCTATTTCATACTCGTAAGTTCCTACCTCACGCTCGTCCTCGGTAAAGTAGCGGAAGGGGATGGGCTCGTTGTTACGTTTCACACCATTGCGATATACATTGTAACCAGCCAATCCGTTGATGCTACCGAGGTCAAAGAATATAAATCGGCAGTTGCTGTTCTCTTGCAATGCTACAGCCAGCAAGGTCAATCCCTCTTTGGTGTAGATAACCGACATACCACCGGCTTTGGCACCTGTTTCGGGAGTAATCTCCACGTAATCGCCTATGTTGATGGTCTTGGTGAGCGCACCTGTGGCAATGTCGTAGCAGCAAATGGTGTAGGGGTGCTCATATCCTTGCTCGAAGGTGTATAGCGTGCCGTTGTAGTAGGCCGATCCGGCAGCACCTTTCAGTGTAGGACCATCGCTCAACTTAGCACCGCGCTTGCTGACAAAGATACTTGTTTCCCAGTCACCAACTTCAAATCCACCCTTGCCGTTGTCCAACTCGGGTATGTATGCCACGTGGCGAGCAATCTCAGAGATAGAGAATGTGTCGGTGATGCATTTGTTTTCGATATCTATTTGATACAAGTAGCTGTTGGCATCGGCAGCGAAAAAGTGTGTGCCATCGTAAACGAGGTTGCGGATACCTTGCATATTGCGATTGATCAAGATGCTCTCGATGTATTCGCCGTCAAGGGTATATTTGCATATTGTTCCGTTGGTGTTGTGTAGTGTTGTGTAGATGTACTCGCCATCCGAAGCGATACCGATTTCGCCGGCAAGATTACCTCGGAACATACTTACATACTCGGGATAACCCTCCTCGGCTGTAGCTTGTGCTTGAGCGAGGTCGATGGGGAATGAACTTTCGTCCGTGATGGGGAAGTCCCAGCGAACGTGAATAGTACGGTTCAATTCGGTTTGAGCTACTACGTTCATAGGAGGCACAGGATTGCCCAGCTCCATAATGTGCGCCACAGCAACCTCCGACAAATTCGACTCGCCACCACCGGCGTAGATTGACGATACTTGGTAGTTGTAGCTGCCGGCCTCCGACAGTTGGTCGTTGTATGAGAGTTGGTCAACAAGTGCAGTGTTGCACTTTACGCCATTGCGATATACATTGTAGCCTAACGGTTGTTCCTCGGCGGTTGTCGAAGGAGCCAAGTTGATAGCCAAGTTGAAGTTGCCCTCCATACCGATATGAGTGAGAGGATACCAAGTCTTGCCATCTTCCGAGATAATGTTACCCCTCTTGCCACGTGACTCAGAGGCATCAATACCTATAGGGTTGACACCGGCATCGTGAGCCACAAGGAATGCTACGCGGTAGTCGCTACCCGGCTCGATGCTGATAGGTTCTTTGAGCTCGAAGTTGTTATACTCGCCATACTTGATGTTGGTAGTAGCGATATTCTGTGATACGACACGCTTGTTGTCTTTGTACACTTGCAACGAGAGTGAGAGTAAACGTTCTTGGATGAAAAGATCGACCGATGTGATAGTCATATTGCGGTATTCGATAAGCTCTGCGTGTTTCCACTCAACACCTGCCCAGAAGTAACCACCCTCGGCCATACCCATCGAGCTGCTATTGATGCCACTATCCCAGCGGATAGAGCAGCTATCTTGCAACATAGCATCGGGTTGCAACCAGCTGAGGCTTACATCACGGTTGTTGGTGACGTTGATGGTGAGGTTTTGAGGCTCGTAGAAGGGAGCGCCTATCTTCATATAGATGCTTGTAGGATCTGATTGCAGTGACTCTTTTTCGCCATATACAGCCGCTACGGTATAGGTGTAGTTGCCATATACAAGTTGAGTATCGGTATAAGAGGTGGTTGTAATCAGTTCGCTGTTTATCTTCTCGCCATTGCGATAAACGTTATAACCGGTGGGGTTGGCATTGCCAACTTGCCAAGCAAGTGCAACCGAAGCATTGCCCTCGGCGGTAGCTGTCAGTTTGGTGGGGCGAGGAGTGGCTGTTGCCTCTGATACGGTATAACCTACGGTGATGTTGTCAGCATCCAACTCGGGTACAGTATATATCTGAACAGGTACTGAATAGCTTTCGCCCACTACGCCATTGCGAGAGTTGATGTCGAATGTAATAGTTTGCGACTCGCCACTCTTGAGTGTACCGGCCTCGGGTGCGATGGACAACCAGTCGTTGGTCTTGGCCAACTCGTAGATGAAGATGCGAGAAGGCGATTGCTTGAGTACACCTACCAGCGATAGAGTACCATCGATATAGTTTGTAGTAGCCTCAACACCGCATATATAGTTAGGCACATTGAGTGTACCAATTTGGTATCCTGGAACATCATCTATCGTGTGCGATATGGGAGTTACAGCACGAGTGTTAAGGTTGTATTGTAAGATTTGCAGCTGGTCGATAAGGTTGGTACCGGCAACCGCTTCGTTGCTGAACCACAAATATGGACCACCGGGTGTTACATTGTCAAATGCCGAACCAAATGCACCCATATCTAAGGTATTGTCGATAGTACGGAATGATACAGTAACGTTACCGTCACGATCGATACGGCCGATAGAGTTGAAGCTACCTACCCAGAATTGGTCGTTGCGGGAATCATAGCTACAGTGAGTTATCTTCAGGTTGGGTTCGCTCTCTACAACCGTCTCTTTAATCAACTGTTTGTTGCGCAAGTCGAGGCAGAATAGGTGGTTGCTGTAGTCGCTACCATAGAAATATGTGCCGTCAAATGCAAGGTCGTACAACATATAGTACATACCGGGGATGGTAAATTCTTCGATGAAATTACCATCGCGGTCGTACTTGAAGAAACGACCTAAGTAGAATGTAGAGGTTGTATAGAAGTATTCGCCATCGAATGCGATAGATGTTTGCAAGTCGCCCGATGTGTCAAATACTTTTTGTATAGTCCAAGCATCTTTGTCCGAGCCACTGCCGGCAGGGATTTGAGGAATGAGGTTCCATTTCATCTCGCCATTACCGTTGTTGGTGAGCGTGATAGATTGTGATGCAGAAGACTCTGATGCAATAGAGGCGTGAATAGAAGTCTTGTCGATGTTGAGAACGGGTTTGGTTATGTCGGCAGTAAAACGGTTGTCGGCATCTTGATAGATGTCCCATGTGCTGCTGTATATGTTGTAACCCCTTTGACGAACGTCGATGGTGTATTGGCCTTTTTCGAGTTTGGGCAACTCAATCACACCATTTTTGTCGGTTGTAGCCTCTATAAATGCATCGTGGTCGGCAGTAAGTGTTACGTAGCAGTTGGCCATAGGTTCACCCATACTCATTACGGTGAGTTGAGCCGAAGTCCACTCGGGACACCACACCTTTACGTCATCGACATACCAGTAGTCGATGTAATAAGCATCCTCACCAAATGCGCGATAACGAATGCGGAAGAGGTCGTTTGTGAGGTAATCGTTGAGGTTGTATTGTTTAACAATCCACTCATGGGTGCCATTGTCGTTGGCAAAGGCATCGATGCGTTGCCATGTTTGCTCGTTATCGCAAGAGATTTCCAATGCAAGGGTGTCGCCTACCTCGTTGTTGTAGTTGATGTGGCGCAAGTTGAAACGCAAATAGGTGTTTTCGCGATTGACGGTGCGCAACTCTTTCGATATAAGAGATTGTGAATAGTTATTGAGTGACGAATAAATATATTGAGCCGAGTAATCAACCAAGCCATAGGGGTAGTATGAGCTGCTCCATTTTGAGGGATTGCCTTGCTCGTCAATCGGTGTGCTCCAATTGTCGGGCTCCAGAACGTTCTTGTCAAAGCCGTCCTCAAAAGGCAACAAGCGGATGTCGGGAACTTCAACTGTCAAAGCCTCTTGTTGTATTTTCTCGCTGCCATCGCTGTAAACGGCACTGATGGTGTAGTTGTAGAAACCATACTCCTCTACAACGTCGGTATAGCTGACATCCTCGATGAGATCATCGTTTACTTTGACATCGTTGCGGTAAAGGTTGAAGCCTTTGAGATAGTTTTGTGCAGGGGCTTTGGGGCGCACGCGGTTTGTACCCACAAATATGTCGTCGATGAGCATCATAAAGGCCTCGTGCGATACGCAGTTGATAGTCACGTATTTGGCCTCTTTGGGGATGTCGTACTTGAAGAGTGTCCATTCGGCAGGAACCTCGACATACTCACCGGGATTGACGTAGGTAAAGTTTGAGGCTTGCTTGCCGGTGGTCGAATAACCTACTCTGAAGCGTTCCAAACCGTAGGCTTCGGTATAGCTCTTGGCTCGGAAACTAACTTGGAAGTTCTCCTCGAAGTTGAGTTCGGGTGATATTATGAAGTCGTTGTTACCACCATCGACGGTGAAGGCAACCAACATTTTAGTGCCAGAGTAAGGTTGTATGGCGGGCCAATCGGCTACCGAAGGTGTTGTAGTGGCGGGGTTCATGATGACGTATGCCATCTTTTGTCCTTGTGTGGGGAACGAAGTGGCTGTCCATGTGTAAGTATCTTCGTTGTCCATATCGAGGTAGCTCCAACCGATATTGCCCGGAGAGTTGATAGCAAAGTCGGGGTGTGCCTCGAAGTCTTCGAAGTAGCCATTGGTAGCCTCAGGGTTGTTCCAACGCAAAGTTACGTCTTTGTTATAAATGTCAACTACATGCAAGCCGTAAGGAGCTCCATCTTCGGCCGCTGTGAGGCGTTGTGTCACAGCGGGAGTAGGATATACTCTTGCTTCGGTTGAGGGGCGGTTTTCGGGCTTCATTTTTTTTGTCATATCGCTATTGTCGGCATAGCTATAGAGCAAGCATCCGGCAGCGATAATGATTGAAGGAAGCAAATATTTAGTGTATTTCATTTCGAGTGTAATTATGATTATTTCACGATAAGTTTGACGGTTTTGCTCTCATTCTCTTGGCTCATATTTACCAATACAATACCCTTGTAGTCGTTTATGCCAATGCAGTGTGTCGATGCACTATCAACAAGTTGATTGTAAAGTACGATACCCTCGGGAGTAGTGCATAGTATACGAGTAGGAACGGTAATGCCGGAGATGTATATATTGCCGTTTTCGGCATATATATCGGCGTTGTCGGTTTGGATATTTTCGACACTGCCCGAGTAGCTGTAGAATGCCGGATCGGATGCATCGAAGTAGAGGATACCATCGCCCGAGTAAACCACTACGGCATACTCTTTGCCGGTAGTAAACTCGCCCTCAAAGGTTTCGTTGATGACAATGCTGTTCTCTTCAACAGCTCCCGATGTGAGCAGTTCCCACACATATCCGTCATTGTAAGCAATGGTAAAGTATCGTACCTGAACGTTACGACCGCCATGGCGGCAGGTGAGACGGAGTTTTTGGTACACACGACCGGTAAGATATTCGCTCAACATCATCTCGATACCTTCGGGATTGTAGGTGTTGAGGTTGGCTGCCGGGCCTATTTGTTCCCAATATTCGCCATCTTCGCTACCCTCTACGATAAGGGTTGTATTACCGGTGGGACCTGAAGTGGTAACAATGAAGATAAGGTCGGTAATACCATCGGGGAAGGCGCGTGTCTCGAGTACACCATCGCCGGTGAAGAATGCCGAGCCTGTCGACAACTCTACATCGCCTTCAACCACAGCCCAGTCGGAGGGTGGGAAGAACATAGCTGTGTTATAAACCTCATCTGTTACCTCATAAAATTCGAGATGGTAGCGAGTAGCTGCC
Organism: Bacteroidaceae bacterium; assembly: GCA_017561285.1. Taxonomy (GTDB): domain Bacteria; phylum Bacteroidota; class Bacteroidia; order Bacteroidales; family Barnesiellaceae_A; genus Barnesiella_A. Next base: position 2,285 of record JAFZDG010000243.1, on the reverse strand, counting down.
TCGATGGGAGTCCACTCTACTTCAAGAGCGTTGTTGTTTATAAGACCAAATTTGGTGAATTGCGGAGTGTCTAACTTGCTTGCCAAGTAGATTTGCCACAACCACAAGCTGCTTTGCAACTTCTCCGATGTACACACAAGTGCAATGTAAACCTCTTGTCCGGCATAGGCCGAGAGGTCAACCTCTTCAGGTACTTGGTAGCCAAAGTTGTCGGCAAAAGAGAATTGCTTAACCAAGTGGAAGTCTTCTATCTCGCGTGAGTGTGTCGATACATATACATCGAGTTTCTCGACTGCAGCTTGTTCTACTATACCGCGTACAAAGTACAAGTGACCGTTATCGGGTATAAGCATACGGGTAGAGATAACCCAGTCGTCGGCATTGTTCCAGTAGTCAAATTGGTAAAGAAGACCTTGTGTTGCATCGTCAAATACCCATGTTGTACCATCGCCATTGTTGTCGATGATTTTCCAACAATCGGGTTCGCCATCGCTCCACGACATAAAATCGGCAATGTAAGGTGCCACAGCCAAGGCACACTCGGTCTTGACAGGAATGGCTGCGCCATATACGATGCTGTTGTCTTCAAGGCGCATAAAGGCGCGTACGTAGTAACGTGTGCCGGGGGTAAGGCCGGTTATGGTATAATCGACAGTGCTGTTTGTTGCTACAATAGACTGGGGCGATGTGGCTATGTTGGGATTTTGGTGTGTATCCCAGCAGAAGCCCATCTCGATGATTGCTTGATTGCTCTTTTCGATAGTAGCGGCAACATCCAACGAAGTGTCGCGCACGTTGCGGGGCTTTTCGGTGCGGATGATAGGAAGATCGGCAACTCCACCTTTGACTTGGAAGTAGATAACGCCGTCTTCTTCACGAATATTGGTGATGGGAGTGTTGGTGGGTTCACCAGCCCAGTTGCTGGCGTTGGGTGTGGTAAAGTCGGTAAACTGAGTGTTACCGGCACGTCCGGGATAGGTGTCGCCGTTGCGTGTATTGGTATCGTCTATACCATCGGCAGGCTTGATGTATATACAACGGTGGCGACTGTTGTTGTTGGGTGCATTGAACGACCAGTATTCCTTAACCATCTCATCGGTGTAGTCGTAGTGGTAGATGAGCAGACCATGTGCGGGGATGTATGCGTCCCAGCCGGTTTTTTGGCGGTTTTCAAGAACAAACCATTCGTGTCCTGTGCCGGCAGCACGATTGGGTTGTGCATTGATATAGTAGGCAATATTCTCGCCCAGCGAGTTGAGGCTGATATCGGCCGCTTCGTTGAGTTCAATAGGATTGCACCATCCCATTTGAGAGCGTTCGAAGGTCATCAAGTAGGGTGGTGTGCGACTATCGTTGTTGTAGCTACCCGATGCAAACATAGAGTAATCGCCCGGGTCTACACCATATCCATCGGTGTATTGGTCGGTGTCGTATGTGTCTTTAAGGCCCAGTACGTGACCAAATTCGTGAGCAAAAGTACCTATACCGTCCATCATCTCGCCACTTGCACCTACAAACTCGGCCGAGCAACCGTAGGCGTTGATAATAGTGTTGTCGATGGTGAGAGAAAATTCGTCGAGAGTCCAGCTGTGAGGCCACATATCGTCGCCGTTACCGGTACTTGCTTCGCTATAGCCGGCATATACAACGTTCACGTTGTCCATATAGCCGTCCTTATTGTTGTCAAAAATTGAGAAGTCGAGGTCGGGGTTGTTTTGCTTGGCAATATTACAAGCATCTACAATCATGGCACGAGGGTTGGTGTCTTCGCCGGTTTCCTCCGAGTTGCCTGCATAGTAGAGTTGAGAATAGGGAAGTGTGTAGGGGCCTAATACAGTGAAGTGGGGTACGAATTGTCCCATAGAGTTGTCGCGGTAGTAATCTTTTACGCTACCGGTTCCGCCGTTTACACTATAACCTTCTTGGTTGAGCCAGATGTCAAAATCGTGGTTGGTAAAGGTAAATGGGCGGTCACTGAAACCTACAAGAATAACAAGGTATTGGCTCTCGGCAACCTCCTCTTTGGCGGCACGTTGCACACCATTATGGAGCCGGGTGGCTCCGGGAGCTGTTACACGAGGAGCTTTGCGAATAATAGTAGCTTCTTGCACCATTTGATTGTGCCATTTCTTGGCAGGAGCAAGTGTTGACAGAAATTTAGCCTCTTGCGCTGTGCGGTAGTCGGCGTTGGTGGCTACTTGTTGAGTGAGTTTTTTGTTTTGGAAGTCATAGTATTTGAAGTATCCGTCTACATCCTTACGGATAAGATACCCATCTTGGGTGGT
>JAFZDG010000242.1 GCA_017561285.1 Bacteroidaceae bacterium | reverse complement strand
TATAGCTCGTACTGAAAGTTAAGCCCCAAAGTTTGGATGGAAATATACGTTCCCCAACTTTGGGGCTAACTATATACCCCCTCCCCTATTACGAAACCCGTTTGTCGTTGTGAGATAAATGTTGCTATCTCTCTACCTTGTAAAACTTGCGGCTCACAGCAAAAAAATGTGGCTGCATCGTCACGATACAACCACATTATGTTATATGTGTAATATATGATTACTTGATACGGAGGAAGCTCATACCGAAACGTTCGCATGCAGCGCGTTCAAGCTCCTCGCGAGCCGAAGGCTCGGCGATACGGATAAGCTCTTTGGCACGTTGAGCCAAGTCTTTACCGCGCAAGAATGCGATACCGTACTCAGTAACAATGTATTGAGCTTGTGCGCGAGTAGTTACCACACCGGCACCGGGCTTGAGTGTGGGTACAATCTTCGACACACCTTTGCCGGAAGCAGCAAGCATAGCAATAAATGTCTTACCACCCTCCGAGAGTGAACCACCATACATAAAGTCGTGTTGACCACCTACACCCGAGAACATACGAGTACCGATAGAGTCGGCACAGATTTGACCGGTAAGGTCAATCTCAAGAGCCGAGTTAATGGCCATCACTTTAGGATTTTGCATAATGCGGAAGGGGAAGTTTGACCATGCAACATCCTTGATGATGATGTCTTCGTTGTAGTTCATATAGTCATACAAGCGTTGCGAACCGAGTGCCAACGAAGCCAAAGATTTGCCGGGAAGCACTGCCTTTTGGCTGTTGTTGATGACACCGCTTTGCAACAAAGGTACAACACCATCAGTCATAGCCTCGGTGTGGAGACCGAGATTCTTGTGCGATGTAAGCTGAGTCAATACAGCGTTGGGGATTCCGCCAACACCAATTTGCAATGTAGCTCCATCGGGTATTTGCTCAGCAATGTAGCGACCTATTTGTTGCTCTTTCTCGTTAGGGTTGGCTATAGGCAGTGCTACAAGGGGTTCGTCAACTTCAACGCAAGCATCCAACTTAGAGATGTGGATGAGTGCATCGCCATACGAGTAAGGCATTTGTTTGTTGACTTGGGCAATGACAACCTTTGCACACTCTACAGCCGATACTGTCAAGTCGGCCGAAACACCATAGCTGCAATATCCGTCTTTATCGGGAAGCGATACATTGAGGAATACCACATCAAGGGGTATAAGGCCTTGACGGAAAAACTCAGGTATCTCACCCAAGAAGCCGGGAATACATTGACCTTCGCCACGAGCAATAGAGTCACGCACGCTATTGGCAATGAAAAGGCTCTTAACGATAAACGAATCGCGATATTCGGGTACACTATAAGGTGCTACGCCGCGAGCTACACCAAAGGCCGAGTAAACCTCGACACCGCGCAACTCTTCGTGACGGTCGGCAAGTGCTTGGCACAATACCTCGGGTATAGATGTACTACCTTGAATATATACTTTATCGTAAGATTTTACCAATTTCACCGCATCAGCGGCACTCATATATTTAGCTCCTGTCATATAATTACACATTATTTATTATTAGCATCAAAAATTCTTAGACGCTCGTCGAGTACTGCGTATTCACTCTCTGTGATTTTTGAAGTACATACGCGAATACCCTCTTGACGACTACCGGTCGATTTCAATGATATAGCCGATATACCATAACGCAAGAACTCTGCAAGAAGTTCATTGCCGGTAAAGCCTTTACGGCCCATTGTGAAGAAGAAACCATCGCTGATGTCGGCATCGAGGTCTTTGTCATATACAATGTGGAAACCATTGCGAATGAATATCTCTTTTACGCGCTCGGCGCGGTCGGCATAGAGGCGAGTATCTTCAACAAAGTTGAGCTTTCCATCGCATGCGGCGTTGTACATAGCAGCCAATGCATATTGTGCCGAGTGACATACACCCGATGACAAAGCATAAGCAACAATGTACACCATAGCATCGCCAACGGTCTTCATACCCCATTGCTCTTGCAAATAGTCGAAACTACGCTTAGCCAACTTATCTGACATAGCAGTTACAGCAATACGCTCGCCGGCATAGCTGAAAATCTTTGAGCCTGAGAGCATAAGGATGTAATTGTCGGTATAGTTGGCAACCGAAGGTTGGTAAGGAGCCTCGAAAGGAATGCCTTTGTTGGTGCGAACATCCATACAGAGGTAAGCCAAGTCTTCGAGTACGATAGTATCGTACTTGGTAGCCAACTTACCAATATATTCAAGTTCTTGATTTGTAAGACATACCCAAGAGGGGTTGTTGGGGTTTGAATAGATAATGGCAGCAATCTTGCCTGTTGACAATATCTCTTCGAGTTTCTCTTGCAATTTCTCGCCGCGATTGTCGTAGATATCAAAGTCAACGCGGTTGTAGCCCAACATCTTGGCTTGCAAGGGTTGTACAGGGAAACCGGGGTTGATAAAGAGAATTGTATCGCGCTCTTTGTACAAGTGACGGCACAAAATGAACGAGCCAAGTACACCCATCATAGAGCCCACTGCCGGTACACAACCCGAAGGTGCAACATCTACGTTGAGGAATGCTTTGATAAAACGCGAAGCGGCAGCTTTCAATTCGGGAAGACCATTGATGTCGGGGTAAACATTAGCTACGCCTTTGTCAAGTGCAGCCTTTTGAGCCTCGACACCAATTTTGCTTGCGGGGATGCCGGGTGCGCCTATCTCAAAGTGGATAAACGATTGACCTGTGGCCTCTTCAAGACGCTTCGATACAGCAACACACTGACGTATAGTTGCTTCACCAATTTGTTTAATGTTGAGATCGGCCAAAATACCGTCTACCAACTCCTGATTAAAAGGTACATTCATGATTATTTAATATTTTGTTTAGCATACTCACAACCGGCACGCAATGCCTTGATATTCATCTCAACAACGTCCTCGCCCTTGCGGCCGAAGATTGTGCGAATACCCTCTTCGAGTTCCTCGATGTCAATGCCCAAGAAAGGTGCAGCAGCACCCAACAATACGATGTTGGCAGCACGAGGCGAAGCAACTTGCTTGGCGATACCATCAACGTCAATGGCAATAACGTGGGGAAGTGCGGCAAGTGTCTTGTTCAACTCCTCTACATCGGGATAGTTGTCGATGTTGACAAAGGGTGCTGTGTTGGTAATAATCCAACCCTCTTTGTTGAGGTAAGGCAAGTAACGCAAAGCCTCCATAGGCTCAAGTGAGATAACCAAGTTGGCTCCTCCGAGGGGAATAAGGTCTGAACTGATGGGATCAGAACTGAGACGGAGATTTGATTGTACATCACCACCGCGTTGGCTCATACCGTGAACCTCGGCTTGCTTGATGTAAAGTCCTTTATTGATGGCGGCAGCGCCTATGATTGTGGCAATAGAGAGGATACCTTGTCCTCCTACACCCGAAAGTACTATATCGGTGCGCATAGTTTATGATTTTTTATTGTGACGTCTTGCTGTTTGAATACACTCTCTGCGGGGGATGATAACTGATACACCATGATGTGCAATCTCTTCGCGGATGATTTGTTTCATCTCCTCCATATTCTTGGCCAAAGGAACTACTACACGAATGTGAGCAGGATCTACACCAAGACCTTGGCAAATTTGCTCAAGACGACCGGTACCGGCTGAGTCTTGACCACCTGTCATACCTGTTGTGAGGTT
>JAFZDG010000241.1 GCA_017561285.1 Bacteroidaceae bacterium | reverse complement strand
CGACTCACACAGACACGACAAGCCATCGTCAACGAGACTGCCGGCACCACACGCGACCGCCAATATGGCAAGGTTGAGTGGGGAGGTAAAGAGTTCTCTATTATAGATACTGGTGGCTGGGTAGTAAACTCAGAAGACATCTTTGAAGAAGAAATCAACAAGCAAGTCTCTATCGCCATCGAAGAGGCCGATGTAATACTCTTTGTAGTTGATGCCATCAACGGAGCTACTGACCTCGATGACCATGTAGCCGCCATTCTTCGCCGATCGAAAAAACCCATTATCTTGGTCGCCAATAAAGCCGACTCAAACCAATGGATATACAATTCGGCCGAATTCTATGCCTTCGGTTTGGGCGATCCCTTCTGCGTATCGGCAGTAAGTGGTAGCGGAACCGGCGAGCTCCTCGACGAGATTATTGCCAAGTTTACCAAAGACTTTGAAGAAGAAGCCGAAATAGACATTCCTCGCTTTGCCGTAGTAGGACGGCCCAATGCCGGTAAATCATCGATTGTAAACGCATTCATTGGCGAAGAGCGCAACATTGTTACCGACATAGCCGGAACTACACGCGACTCGATATACACTCGCTACAACAAATTTGGATTTGATTTCTACTTGGTCGACACAGCCGGTATCCGCAAGAAAGGCAAAGTAACCGAAGACCTTGAATACTACTCGGTGATACGCTCTATTCGTGCCATCGAAAACTCCGATGTCTGCATACTTATGATCGATGCCACTCGTGGTATAGAGGGGCAAGATCTCAACATCTTCTCGCTCATTCAGAAAAACCGCAAAGGTATTGTGGTGTGCGTAAACAAGTGGGACCTCGTTGAAGACAAATCAACAATAGCCATCAAGACGTTTGAGAAAGCTATTCGCGATCGTTTGGCTCCTTTTACCGACTTCCCCATCATATACACTTCGGCACTTACCAAACAACGCATCTTCAAGGTGCTTGAAACAGCCGTTGAAGTATATCAAAACCGCAAACGCCTTGTACCCACATCGAAACTCAACGAGGTGATGCTGGCAGCTATTGAGGCATACCCGCCCCCAGCAACCAAAGGTAAATACATCAAGATTAAGTATATTACTATGCTCAAAGAGGCGCAGATTCCTTCATTTATCTTCTTCTGCAACCTGCCGCAATGGGTAAAAGATCCTTACAAACGTTATCTCGAGAATAAGATACGCGAGAATTGGAACTATACCGGCACTCCCATCAACATATTTATGCGAGAGAAATAAGGACAAAAAATAGGAAAAATGAGAGAAACACCCTATCTTTGCGCTGCAATTTGAAAAGCAAAAACAAACTAAATCAAATAATTATCTAATTTTAAACAAAAAAAAACTTATGTCACAGTCATTATTTTTGATCGGCGTATTGATTGTAGTAATACCCTTCTTGGTATTCTACGTTATCAAGGCTAAGAAAGAACACCCCAAAGGTCTCATCTCGGCAGCTCTTGCCAATATGGGTGAGCGTTTTGGTTACTACATTATGAATGCAGTTTTGCTGCTCTTCCTCTGCTCTAAATTTGGTATCAGCGATGATGCTGCCGGCTGGATTTATGCAGTATTCTATTTCTTGATCTACGTATTGAGTCTCCCCGGTGGTATGATTGCCGATAAGACTCAAAAATACAAAGGCACAATCATCTCCGGTTTGTTGTGCATGGCTATTGGTTACATTCTTTTGTCAATCCCCGTATTTAGTGAGGCTAACAACGGTGGTATCTCTTGGGTACTCATCTTCACTTGCATTGCTCTCCTTATCATCGCCTTCGGTAACGGTTTGTTCAAAGGTAACTTGCAAGCTATCGTAGGTCAAATGTACGACAACTTCGAGGCTGAAGCTGCCAAGAAAGGTCCCGAGGCATTGGCTATCGCTAAATCAAGACGCGACAGCGGTTTCCAAATCTTCTACGTTTTCATCAACATCGGTGGTGTTATTGCACCCTTCGTTGCTCCCCTTTTGAGAGAGTTCTGGTTGAAAACCAAAGGTTTGCTCTACAACTCTGACCTTCCCCGCTTGTGCCATATGTACCTCAACGGTGGTGAAATGAAGGCTACCGACATGGAGAACCTCAACACCCTTGCTGCCAACGTAGGTCACACAGGTGCTGTTAATGCCGAGTTCTGTGCCAACTACCTCGAAACATTCAACACAGGTGTACACCTCTCTTTCATCGCCTCTGTAGCTGCTATGCTCATTTCATTGGCTATCTTCGTAGCTGTAATGAAATCATTGCCTACTCCTGTTAAGAAAGAGAAGAAAGCCGAAGTATCGGCTGCTGAAAAAGATGCAGACGCTAAAGAAATCAAACAACGCCTTATGGCTCTCTATGCTGTTCTTGGTGTTGCTGTATTCTTCTGGTTCTCATTCCACCAAAATGGTCAATCACTCTCGGTATTTGCTCGTGACTTCGTTGCAACAGATGCTGTTGCTCCCGAAATCTGGCAATGTATCAACCCCTTCTTTGTGATTGTGCTCACTCCCATCATTATGTTGATTTTCGGCGCACTTGCTAAGAAGAACAAAGAGATTTCTACCCCCCGCAAGATTGCCATCGGTATGTTCATTGCCGCTTGTGCTTATATCTTCCTCACCATCGTAGCAATGGTACATAACTATCCTTCAGGTATGGAGTTCAAGAGCCTTAGCGATGCTGCCAAGATGGCTATGAAGTCAAGTCCCGCAGTGCTCATCCTCACTTACTTCTTCCTTACTGTTGCCGAGTTGTTCATCTCTCCCCTCGGTCTTTCATTCGTATCGAAGATTGCCCCCAAACACTTGCAAGGTATTTGCCAAGGTTTGTGGTTGTCGGCTACTGCTATCGGTAACTTGTTCATTGCTATGGGTGTAACAATGTTGAACACATTCCCCCAACAATGGATGTGCTGGGCTGTATTTGCAGGCTTCTGTTTGATTTCAATGGCTGTAATGCTCGGTATGCTCAAATGGCTTGAGAGAATTACAAAATAATCGTTGTAAATAAATCGAACACTATAGAGCGAGACTGTACCAATTGGTATAGTCTCGTTTTGTTTATATGACAAAAATCAAATATATCTATCGTTTATACAGAAAAACAAACTATACTTTGTATTTTTATGTATAATATGTATTTTTGCGAATACAGCATAAACACGAAATATATAAACGATTAATTCTATAACACATGAAAAAAATCAATTACCCAATTTTATTGTTGATGGCTTTAATAGCCTGCCCGACTATCGCACAGCCAATAGCCAGACATTGGCATAATAAACCGATTGGCAACGAAAGCATAACACAACAACGTACTATTCAACAAGTACAGAGCGAGGCCAAACTGGTATTGGAAGAAGATTTCTCTCTTTTTACAAAGGGTAGTGAAGAAGCACCCGATGCCGAAGACATTTCCAATTCAAGATACTATGTTAAGAATGAATACACACACGAACCCTATTGGATTGGCTACAACGTTCATCAAGCCGGTGGAGCTTGCGCATTACTCGAATATAGCGATCCCGATTATGGCAAACGTTACGGACATATCAGTACACCCGAACGAGAACTTTATGGCGACGTAGTGATCAAGTTCCGCGCACGACGTGCCCATAGCAACCCCTCGAAAGGCCAGTTGTGGCTTGCCTTGTGCAACAACTTAGAGGGAATTATTGAAAGCACAACCATTCAACTCACCGAAGTGTGGGCCGATTATGAGTGGGCTATTACCATTACCGATTTTGCGCCCTATACCATATTTCAATTTACGCCTCAAAAAGGCGAAATTTTGCTCGATGATATTTCAATCACCCGCAATCGCAACATCATTCCTGCCCCCAATGCAATCAACCCCATCAATAATTCACCCAGCGAATTTGTTGCCCGTTGGAATAAATCGGACCTCGAAGACATTGACGGCTATCTACTCAATGTTTACTACAAAGACTGGCCCGAAGAGCTTGTCGGATCAGGAAGTTACAGCATCGATTTTGAGAGTATCAATCTCCTGGACGATGGAAAGAGCATCAATACCACCAACCCCGGATATCCCGAAGGATGGACTATAGACGTATCTTCAAACGGCCATACCGATATGCGCACCGATGAGGGTTTCTATAATTCGGGCAAGCAAGCTATTTTCTTCGATGCACCCGACGACATCATTAAATCGCCTATTACCCCCGCCCCTATCAAGAAAATATCTTTCTGGGTAAGACCTACCGATATGACACCCGAGAGCTACGACTTCTCACTGGTGGGTGTACAAGTTATTAACAAAGACGGCTATGTAGATCACATTGCCAATCTGCCCAACTACTGGATGGAAGAACAAGGTGGATTCTACGAGTTTGAAGGCGATGTGATAGGCGCATATGTACATCAAGTTATTATCTTCTGCGAGAGTTCATTTAATGTACAATTTGCCATTGACGACATTACCATTGAATATGAAGACCAAACCATCCCCTACGACCTTATTGTAGATCGCTTTGTTACCGACACCTTCTGCGTCATATCCGATATAGATCCAACCAAAGAGCACTATTACAATGTACGTGTCAAAGAAGGTGACATTGTATCAGAGCCATCGGAAGATGTGTGGGTAGATGGCCTGCGAGGTGTAGTACCGACAGCATTGCCTGCAAGCGATATTACAGCCACATCGTTTACCGCCAACTGGGAGGCAATATACACTGCCTCAAACTACAAACTCGATGTAAATCAAACGCTCTATACACTTAGCAACGACGAAGAAGTTGTAATCGTACACGAAGACTTCTCGGGCCTTACCGAAGGCTCTATACTCTATCCGCACGATGAATGGGATATGATATATGACCTCAACGATCATGGACGCACCGACCTGCAATGGCAACTCACATCGCCGCAATGGGTAGATGGTATGGCCGGCAGTAGAGGCACACACTCATCGGGATTGGCCGGCCTTGTTGCAAGTCCGCTGTTACAGATGGGAGACTTCGATGTACGAGTTGATGTATCGGCTCGCAACACGCAACGCGGTGACACCCTATGGGTTATCTTTATCGAAGATATACAATCGCCCCAAGCGGTTGCCGGACAACCGATAGCTTTCCCCACAAACAAAACCGGTCTTATTACCGAAACTGTATATTTCAACTCGCAAGATTGGGGTGACAAGCCATTACGCGTAGCTTTTATGAGCCAAATGGGAACTAAATTCTACATCGATGAGGCAAAAGTTTCGTTTATCGTACCTCAAAAAGGCTCTGCCGTAACGCGTCCTTATGCAATGCTCAATACAGAGGAGACATCGGCCACATTCGATAATATACCCGACTACGCACCTACATACACCTATAATGTCATAGCCAAGCGTAACAAACTCTTTATTGATTACATATCCGAAAGATCTGAGACGATAACCGTAACACTTCCTACTGCAATCAACAGCGTAAGCAACGACAATAGCAAGGTATTTGTAGCCAATAATGTACTTCATATACAAGTTGATAGTACAGCAGCTGTTGCAATCTACAATACACAAGGTATGTTAGTAGCTCAAATGAACGCATTTGCCGGGACTGATAACACCTATACTTTGCCTCAAGGCATATATATCGTAAAAGTAGCCGACAAAGTATTCAAAGTAGTAGCCGGAAAATAAAAACATACGATACTTATAAAAGACAAGAGGCCGCATTTGGATAGGTCTTTTAATTTTTAACTGATTGATTTTCAGTGTTTATTTTTATGAAAATTGCGAAATCCTACATAGAAGACTATATGGAGGTTGTGGTTAAATCCATTTCCCGGCGAGTAAAATGTGTATAGCAGTTTTGAAAGTACGGCTCTGAAATCGAGCATCTTCCAACGATGCATTGTGAATAAACTAAAGTGGCGTATGAGCGAACTACACGGTTCACTGCATACGCCACTTTTGTATATTACTGCTTCCTATTAGTTTAGTCTATTTGCATTTAATTAAAGGTGTATAGGAGTCACCTATAAATTATTTATATTTGGTGGAAATAGGTTTTATATTCTTATTTGTTAGTTTATAGGCGTCAAGTTGTCTCTTACAAATCGTTGAAAGAGCTTTTGTTAATGTGTCAATATACTCATTGTTAAATATTTTCGTTACGTGATATTCGTGACTTTTTCAAAAAAAACACACGAAGTTAAAAAAATATATTTAACTTTGCACTTGTTCAGCTAGCCCACTATTGGGTTGGGGGGCAATTAAATACGAAGACGTTACTTGACGTTTATCTTCTCAATGCAAACTTGGCGGTTTGAACTAATCAGAAGAAGATGCGGCAACGGGAACGTCCATATCGGTGATGATGTTTCAATCACTGCGTTTTTGGCGTGGAGATTCTGTATATCATCTCTGACGTGGGCTAGCTGCGTTG
>JAFZDG010000240.1 GCA_017561285.1 Bacteroidaceae bacterium | reverse complement strand
ACCACTCGGCCGGTGGCATCGTAGAGCGTAATAGTATCATCTGCCGAGGCAGAAGGGAACACCATCTCCAATAAATCCCCGTTGTTATGTATAGTTAGTGAATTTTCGGTCAATGAATGTTTATTTATTCCGGCCGGGTATATTGTGGTGTATTCCATAGTGTTGCATAGTTCCACAATAATTTTTTCTTTGGCTAAATCACCTATAAATGCTGTTACAGAGAACTGATAGTTGTCGTAATTTTCGAGATATTGCGATGTGTTAGCAAAATATAGTTTGAGTTTATTCCCATCTAATTTTATAACAGCACATTTATCTTCACCCCATCCCGTTGATAAACAACCTTCAATGGTTATATATTCTCCTTCGATAGAGGCCGATAATTCCGTTATATTGTCACTGCGTTCAAGAGTATTAATGGGATAAATCTTGTATCCTGTATCATATATTGTTTTGCCATCCCGATTAAAAGAAAGAAGTTCATTATTTTCTCCATTGGGCATTATTACAATATCTTTTCCATACAATATATCCCATGTAGAACCAATGCCGCGTAGTATCTTATCATCTATAATTAGTTTACTATCATCGTTAAAGATAATTTCGACTTGCATATAGTCCAATGAATTACCATTCTCATCTGTAACAACTCCCATCTGATATATCTGACAGCCTTTTACATCTTTCAATAGATCGTTGTTAATATAGTTGTCCATTGATATTTCTTTACCCACATACCATTCACCAAAATCATATATACAATGTTCTGTATTGTTTTTTAAATTATATCTATATACTATATCATCTTCGGTGGTTCGTAGTAGTGCTATAGTTTCATTATTATCATTCCGAACCACTTGATACACCATACCATTAACAGTTGTGTCATTCTTGACATAAAAATTATCAATTGATATAGCATCATACGAGTAGCTCATTTGGCACCATTGAGTGGTGCTGTTATAAAACTTATTGTTGCTATATGAAATTAATGCCAATAGGCTTAACAAGACCGACAATAAAATTCTTCTTCTCATAATGTATAGGTACATATAATTATTTTAACATATATTAATCTTGCAAAATTTCCATACTGGTATTGCTTGGCAAGTAAAATCCATTTGAAAATTTTACTATTGGCGCATCTAAGATAAATATAGTTTTTGTATTTATTTTATTCTTCTTCGGCCGTATAAATTACCTGACCATAAGTCGAAAAGCTTACTACTTTATCAAATATTGTGGGTTTGCAAGCAAAAGCATAGTTCCGACCTAACGTTATACCGAATTTAACAGAACCTATCCCTTCTATCCAATAAGAAGTAAGATAAGTATTATAGTGATTATTCTTTGCTCCGACCTCAATCATTCGCCTCTCTTTTCCATCTGCGAAGGTAATAGTTGACACATCCTTTATCTCATAACCGCCAAAATTCTCTCCCTTAACCGGATTTAAATCAATAACTTCAAAAACAGAATAGACTACTTCTCCTCCTGTTTTATAAGGCAGAAATGCTTTAATTACATAGTTTTCTTCATAAAAACAGCTCGGATTGAAAAAGAAGGAGACTTCCCGCATTAATATGGCATAACTATCTTCTGGATAGTTATAATAAGTAATGCTATCGGTAATAGTATTCTCATCACCATAAATATAGAATGCACCGGGAAATATTTGTGGACAACTGACCGATGTATATACCGTATCACCCTCTTTTACTGTAGGGTTATGGTGCAAATAGGCGTGAACCTTTTTACAATTTTTTCCACAAACAATCGTATCGCCATCTATTGTACTGGTCATATATACTTGCCTAAAAGCATACGTAGTATCTCCATTTATTTCTTGCGGGAAATCAAAGCCACGATTAAGATGTATAACCCAAGTATTACCATCTTCGAGCGGAGTTATATATTCCGAAGCATCCTTTGGAGGCAATGGTTCTTTACAAGAAAACAGCTGAGATAATACGATGGTAAACATCGTTAATAATGTTATTTTTTTTATCATCGCTCTTATGTATTTTAAAAGTGTAAATATATGATTTTAAAAAAAGCTTTATACTTTAAATAACTATTTTACTTGTTGCACCGTTACCCATACGGGCTATATACACTCCTGAGGGTAGTGTAGCTACATCGATGGTAGCGGTGGTAGCACCCGGGCGCACTGCTTGTGTGGCGACCACTCGGCCGGTGGCATCGTAGAGCGTAATAGCTTCGCCTGCACCCACTGACGGGAACTCGATTATCAAAGTGCTGTTATAGATATAGGCTCTAAAATTTTTATCATCCACCTTATTTTTTTCAAGACTATGAAATTCTCCGTTGGTTATGGAGCCTAAGTATTTTTTCGGGTGGCCCCACCAATATATCTCGTAGTTGTCTTGTGCTAAGCCCGGTATTCGAATGTTAAAGGCCGACAGTCTTCTACTATCGCAAAAGGGAGGCATATTATAGTAGTAAATATTTAAAACTTTCTCTTTTTCTTCAACAAATATATCCCAATCACCAGCACTATCATCGTAAAGATAACCAGAAATTTCTAGAGTCCAATTCTGAAATGTGATATTTGTGAAAATATCATTTCTTGGCATAGGGCTATCGGAGTTTTCAGGGAGGCTTACACCTTTACTAACCGCAAAATTCCTGACATTACCATCGTTGAAAGTAATGATATAATCATTGTAAGATAATAATTTTTGATTTTCATAATCTTCTTCCGGAAAAAGTCCGTAGGTAATAGAACCTATACTATCAATCCATATGTCTGTGTTGTTTGGATTTTTAATACCCTGTAAATATATACCTTTGCGAGTTATTCTTTGTTCACCCAACCAACTATTTGCAGTTAATACAATATCTTTAACCTCAACAACAGTCATTTCTTCACCGTTGGGCATAGTAATATTATTGCCTTCTTGCAGTCCCATATCAAGCACCAATATCTCTTTCTGTGTTTCGCAATTATACATAAACACCTTTGAGTCATCTTCTCTTATTGCATAAGTGTGTGCGCTTACCCAGCAGTAAGTGTATTCGTTGATGATGGTATCATTTACGTTGGCATTCCAATAGGTTACATCATAAATGCCCTTTTCTGGGTGATACAACTTATAGCTACCATACTTGTCGAGGTTTGCAAAGGTACTTATGCAAACTAACAGAATTATTGCAGATAATAATAATCGTTTCATAAAAATATTTTTTAGGGTGTGGTTACGTTTAATTTTGCACCTGTTCGTATTATGGTACCCGGTGCAAATATAGTTTTTACTATTTATATATATAGTACCACACTCGAAAATAACATTACCTGTAACACGAGCATCAAGCTCATCAAGATTGCTTTTAAAGTAGAGTGTGTTTTCATATGGTTATGATTTTAAGGTTAGTTGTTTTCACAAAGTTCCAACTAAATTTTATTATTGTCAAGAAAAATCTCATTAATTTTTATTATGAGGGCAGTTTTTAAACGCCTGATATTCAGTGTTATAAAAATTTATTTTTTAATAGGGTATTATGAGCCCCCTTTTTATGCATTTTTTAAGGTATAAAATATCATTGGCAATGACTTATTCAACACCTATTTTCAGGTACCGGTTACAAGGATTATATACCTTGATTACAAATCCGCTGTCGGCGGTGCTGTTGCAATCGATAGCATAAGAATTGCCCAAAAATTAAGAATGCGTTTCATGACATTTAGTTTGGTTTCAGACAAAATTAGCACACAAATTTTATATATTCCTAATTTTTCGGTCAAAAAAATCTATGCGAGCAACTTCGCAAACAACTGTAAAACAGTGTATTATACAAACGAAAAATATTATTTTCTATGCGAAAGCGTAACACATTGATTATCAACGCAAAACAGACATAAAGTTGATTCTCAAACACTTACAAAAAAAGAAGGCAAATTGAGTTGTATCAATATCGGTTACATTACATACTTTTCGTTTCAAAACAGAAGAGGCTGCGCCCTGGTTGTGGCACAGCCTCGATATGATAATTCTCTAAAAAAATCGAATTACTTAACGCGCTCAATGTAATCGCCCGAACGAGTATCGATGCGTACTTTGTCGCCAGTGTTGATAAAGAGAGGAACACGTACCTCTGCACCAGTCTCAACTGTAGCGGGTTTCAATGTGTTGGTAGCAGTATCACCCTTGATACCGGGCTCGGTATAAGTTACTTCGAGAACAACGTTGAGAGGCATCTCGCAAGTGAGGATTGTATCGGTAGCTGCGTGTACCATAGCCTCGCAGATGTCACCCTCTTTCAAGAACTTAACACCATCGATGCTCTCACCGGGGATAGATACTTGCTCATATGTCTCAGTGTGCATAAAGTTGTAGCCCATATCATCTTTGTAGAGATATTGATAAGGACGACGCTCGATGCGTACCTCTTCTACTTTCACACCCGAGTTCCAAGTCTTATCGAGGATACGACCTGTAACAACGTTACGAAGTTTTGTACGAACGAAAGCAGGACCTTTACCGGGTTTTACGTGAAGGAATTCAACAATAAAGTAGTAAGTACCATCGATATCGAGGCACATACCATTTTTAAAATCAGCTGTAGTTGCCATAATATTATTTTTTTGATTTAAAATTTTCCTCTATCCAATTGCCTTGCTTTTAGGCCGTGCAAAGGTAATTATTTTTGGCATATATTGCAATACACTTAGATACAAAGTAGCCTAAAAAGTTACTTACCGCTGCGACCACACAACATATCGATGAGCATCATAATGGCTCGTTGGGTGGCTCGCTCTATGATATAGGCTCTTGAGCCGGCAAAATGACCGCACTCAGATACTACCACACCGCCACAACAAACAGCCATCCACACTGTGCCAACAGGTTTCTCTGGCGTACCTCCATCCGGCCCTGCAATACCCGAAGTGGCTATGGCACAATCTACATTCAGTGCTTGCTTCACCCCGGTTGCCATTGCTTCTACGACCTCTTTACTCACAGCCCCATGCTGTGCCAACACATCGGCCGGCACACCCAACAGCGACTCTTTTACCTCATTGCTATATGCCACAACCGAACCATTAAAATAGGCCGAACTGCCTGATATAGCTGTTATCTCATGCGCGATGTTTCCACCGGTGCAACTCTCGGCAGTTGCAATCGATAGTCCACGATTTTTCAACATTTTACCCAACGCACCTGCCAATGTCATATCTTCATCGCAGAAAATATCATCACCAAGTATCGTGCGTAGTTTTTCGACCATTTCATCGAGTGTTTTTTGCAACAAATCCTCATCATTACCTCGCGCAGTGAGACGCAAACGCACTACACCCGGTATAGGCAGATAGGCCAATTTAACAAAAGGCGGAAGAGCAGCCTCAAAGTCGGTCAAACGCTCTGACAAACCCGACTCGGTATTGCGAAACACCATAAGTGTGCGATGCAAGATGGCATCATTATCGCCATAATGACGGCGCAAACGCTCCAATACATCGCCCTTCATAGCCACTCGCATTTCGTGCGGCACACCGGGCATAGCAACCAATACCTTACCCTCTTGCTCAAACCACATAATGGGAGCAGTACCCACCGGATTGGGTATGACCGTACACACATCGGGCACTTCGGCCTGACGGCGAGTCGATTGGTTCATTTGCAAACCTCGACCGGCAAAGTAGCGCAAATTCTGCTCATATACCATTTCATCGAAAATCATCCGGCCGCCAAAGTACTCACACAATACAGGCTTGGTAACATCGTCAGATGTGGGGCCCAGACCGCCGGTCATCAATATGGTATCTACCCGCGAAAATGCCGATGAAATGGCTTCTTTTATATCTTCGGCACCATCGCTGATGGTCGTAATGCGAGTAACCTCCCAACCCTGTTTGTTCAGTTCTGCTGCCATCCACTTTGAGTTGGTGTCAATGACCTGCCCAATGAGCAGTTCATCGCCTATAACTATAATTTCGGTTTTCATATCGATACGTTATTACAATTCTACTCGTGCAAATGGGGCTTTACTCATATCGCAAAACTCCTTATCCCGGTATTTATAATATCCTGTAATGGCCACCATAGCAGCATTGTCGGTCGTAAACGACAAGCGGGGCAAATGTATTCTCCAGCCATATTTACGGGCATACTCTTCAAAGGCGGCTCGCACAGCCGAATTGGCCGATACACCTCCGGCTACGGCCACCTCTTTGATACCTGTTTGCAATACGGCCTTATTCAACTTATCCATCAGTATGGCAACAATAGTCGATTGCAATGATGCGCACAAATCGCACTTGTTTTTTTCGATGAAATCGGCATCTTCTTTCAACCGGTCGCGCAACAGATAAAGGAAAGAGGTTTTCAAACCACTGAAGCTGTAGTCCAATCCCTGTATGTGAGGCTTACTAAATGTAAACGCTTTGGGATTGCCTTCTTTGGCCAATCGGTCGATGACAGGACCACCCGGATAAGGCAATCCCATCACCTTGGCACATTTATCAAAAGCTTCACCGGCAGCATCATCAATTGTCTGCCCTATAACCTCCATCTTGTTATACGATGTAACCTTTATAATTTGAGAGTTTCCACCCGATACCAAAAGGCACAAAAATGGGAACTTGGGCGGATTGAACTCCGCATCGGGTTGCTCGATGAAATGGGCCAAAACGTGTGCCTGCAAGTGATTGACATCGACCATAGGAATGTCGAGTGCCGAAGCCAATCCCTTAGCAAAAGAGGTACCCACCAACAACGAGCCCATCAATCCCGGGCCGCGAGTAAATGCTATTGCATCTATCTCGTGCTTGTCTATTCCGGCACGTTTGATAGCCTCCGATACCACCGGAACTATATTTTGTTGGTGTGCACGCGATGCCAATTCCGGCACAACACCGCCATAAGCCTCATGGACAGCCTGACCGGCTATCACATTCGACAACAAAACACCATCTCTTATCACCGCCGATGACGTGTCATCGCATGATGATTCTATACCCAATATTGTAATACTCATATTTTCTATTTTTTCTGACAGGCTATATTGCCTCCTACTTAGAGTTGCAAAAATATATATTTTATGTGAAAGAAAGAAAGATTTGAGGACATCAATATCAGTCATATCTCAAAAATATATTAACTTTGTAAACTTATAAAACACCTATGAGAAAATACTTCAGAATAATTAAGCGCATCTTTCAAGTGACCATTATGTCGCTTGCATTGCTATATGCTCTTATATACCTTATTATCTCATTACCCGGTGTACAAGACAACCTCCGTTCGAGAGCCGAAGAAATACTATGCGAGACGCTCAACGTACCTTTATCTATTTCTCGCATCGAGTTTTCGCCTTTCAACCGCATAGAGCTGTTTAATGTCACTATTCCCGACCAACGCGGTGACACGCTCCTCTACGCCAAAAAATTGGGCGTAGGCATCTCGCTCGATGAGTTGATTACTCACAATCGCATATGCCTCAACAACATTCAGTTGTTTGGTATGGATGTCAACATCACTCGCGACAGCTTGACAAGCAACACCAACCTGCAATTTATCATTGATGCTTTTACTCCCGATGATAAGAAAGAGCCTAAGCCCATCGACCTCCGCATCAACTCGGCTATGATACGCCGCAGTTCTGTATCGTACGATGTGCTTTCCGAGCCTACTATCGATAGTTGTCTGTTTGATGCCAATCACATTAAAATAAACGATCTAAGCACAACAATAAATATCAGAGCATTTAACAGCGACTCTATAAATGCTCACATAAAACGACTCTCTTGCAAAGAGCAATCGGGATTGACGATAGAACGCTTATCATTACAAGCCATTGCCAACCGCCAACAAGCACTCATCAACGATTTCCATTTGCAACTACCCAACACTCGCCTCAATCCTCGCATTGATGCCGACTTTACACACGTACACCATTGGGAGAATTTCTTAGATAGCACCCGTTTTGCCATTGCTATCAACAACTCTGTTATCACACCATCCGATATTACACCTTTAGTACCTCTACTGCAACAATTTCATACCCCCATACACCTCAATTGCCACATAGACGGCCAAATAAACAAATTCGACATTCGTCAACTCAGTGCTTACTTAGACAATCGACAACTGACAATTGAGGCCTCCGGTGCCGTTCAGGACATTGTCAACCTCAAAGCCATAAAAATAAAAAACGGCCACATAAAGGTACAATCGCAAAAAGAGGGCATCACACTGCTTTACGACAATCTGGGACTCACCGACCGGGAGTTGAAGAAAACACTTTGCAAAATAGGTGCCATAGGGGCTGAGGGTTCTATAAATGGCTCATTATCCAATCTCACCACACAACTCTCTCTTGGAGGCGATATAGGCCAAATCAAGGCCAATCTGTCTCTTACAGGTGATAGCACTTTTACACTTATGTCGGGTAAAGGTGATATTGATTGCCAACGGGTGAATGCAGCCTTGATACTGGGAGAGAACAGCCCTATAGGTGTTGTCGATTTTAGCGCACAAGTTACCGGTAAAACGCGTAAAGGCAAACTGTATGAGGCCAAATTGATGAGCCAAATAGACCATTTGGATCTTTTGCAATATAGCTACAACGACATCGCCATAGACCTCAAAATGAAAGACGGTTGTTATAGTGGCGACATACAACTACACGATCCTTGCGGTGAAATAGACATTAATGGTGCTATCAAACCTCTCGGAAAAGATGCTTTTGCCAATATTAATATTGACTGCAAAGAGATTGATTTGGCAACTCTCAATCTGCTACCCCAAGCCGCAGGAAACAAACTATCGTTCAATCTCAACGCCAACTATACGGGCAACAGAATAGAAAATGCCAATGGTTACCTACACATAAACAATCTTTTCTACGGCAATAGTTCAGACAACTTCCGATGGAAGCAGATTACCGTAGAGAACAATACAACAACAGAACAACAGCAAATCACACTTACCTCCGATTACATAAATGGTGAGGTACAAGGCCAATTTTCGGTACAATCGTTGGCTCACACAATGCGCAATATGGCTGCACAACTATTGCCATCGCTTATTACACCCACCGAAAGCACTTACCCAATTGCCGAAAAAGCAAATGATTTAGGATGGCATTTTACATTTAAGCCACACATCAAGATGGCCCAAATTCTTAATCTTCCCTTTACGCTCACCGACACTGCGCGTATAGAAGGATATGTGGGCGAACAAAACCGGCATATGCAGCTCAAGGTTTCGGCACCCAATGTGTGGATAGGACTCACCCACCTCGAGCAAGTAGATGTTGACATCATACAACAAAACGACCAACTGAACCTCGATGCTCAAGCACAACTACTCAACGCTCAACGGGAAAGCACTCAATGTGCCTTGTCGGGAACGGCCATCAACGATAGTATTCATTTGGCTCTCAACTGGGATTCTCACAGACAACCCATCTACAATGGCAGCATCCAATTAGGTTCGAAGCTATCAAAATCCACACAAAACGAGAACGCCATCGACCTGAGAGTAGATGTAATGCCCACCCACTTTACCATCAACGATACCGTTTGGAGCATAAAACCGGCCTCTATCGATATCAAAGACAAACATATAGTGGTTGACCAAATTGAAATTTCGCGTCCGTCACAACACATATATATTGATGGCACCGTATCGCCCAACGAAAACGATACACTCCACATCGATCTACAAGACATCAACCTCGATTACATCTTCAAGACACTCAATATAGACTTTGTAACGTTTGGAGGAAATGCCACCGGACGTGTCGATGCAGCCAACCTCTTTGGCGACTCGCCCTATTTATGCACACGCAAACTCGACATATCGAACTTCAGCTACAACAACACCATATTTGGCAATCTATCCGTACATAGTATGCTCGACTTTGCAACGATGGGCATTCTGCTCAAGGGTGTTATCAGCAACCAAAAGAAACAAGACAGCTATGTAGATGGATATATATTCCCCACCAAAGACTCTATATCTATTGCATTCGATGTCGATCATGTTCCACTCAAATTTATACAGCCTTTTATCAATTCAATCCTCATCGATGCCGAAGGTGAAGCCTCGGGACACGTTGTACTGGAAGGTAATTTCGAGCGTATAACCGTATATGGCGATGCTTTTGCTCATAATTTCTCTTTTGGAGTACCCTTCATCAACACTCGTTACCATCTATCCGATAGCCTACACCTCGACAAAGACAAAATCTACTTTGACAACGTAACATTGTATGATGAATTTGAAAATACGGCTAAAGGACGAGGCTACATCAAGCACAAATACTTTACCCAAACAGAGTACGATATAGAGATATACAATGCCCGCAAGATGTTTGTATTTGACGTTCCGCGAACGACCGGAATACCCTACTACGGAACCATTTTCGGCAGTGGTGATGTGAGAGTTATTGGCAACGATTACAACACCAATATAGCGGTAAATATGACTCCCAACCGCAACTCTAACTTTACATTTGTACTCACCAACACAACAAGTGCGGTCGACTACCCATTCCTTTCGTTCAGCAACAAACGTGAGACGCCTATTGCACCCCCCAAACACATAAGCGAAATAGACAGTTTTGTAATGCAAAACAACCTGCTTATGGAACGCAAAAAAATAGTCAATCCTATACAAAACATACTCAATCTCACCATCTCGGCCGACATCAAACCCGACTCGGAAATAAACATCGTGATGAACGAAATGACAGGCGACAAGATGCAAGGATATGGCGAAGGATTGCTTCGTCTCGACTTCAATACAGCCGACAACGAGATTCTTATGTACGGATCGATGAGCGTCAATAAGGGTACGTACGACTTCAGTATAGAAGACATTATCACTCGCAAATTTAAAATACACGAAGGTGGTAGCGTTTCGTTCCAGGGCAATCCGCTTGAAGCCAAGCTCGACCTCAGCGCCACCTACTCACTTCAAGCCAACCTGGCCGACCTGGATGCATCGTTTACCAACGACAGCGAACTCACCCGTACCAATGTACCGGTCAATACCATTCTGCTCATTAACGGCCCCTTAACCAATCCCGATCTCGACTTTAGAATTGAGCTGCCCACACTTAGCCAAGATATGGAAAACCGTATGAACAGCATCATCAACTCAGATGAGATGATGACACGACAGATTATATATCTATTGGCACTCAACCGCTTCTACACAGCCGAATATAGCAGCAATCAGGAGTCATACAACGAGTTGGGAGCTATGGCAGCATCCACACTATCCTCTTCAATAGGCTCTCTTATAGGACAGCTGAGCAACAACTGGAGAATTTCGCCTCAAGTACGTAGCGAAAGAGGCGACTTTACCGACCTCGAGGTCGATCTATATCTATCGAGTCAACTTCTCAATAATCGCCTCATTTTCAACGGCAGTTTTGGATATCGCGACAGCCGATACTACACAACCAACTTTATTGGTGACTTTGACATAGAATATCTCCTTACCGAAAATGGCAACCTGCGCTTGAAGGGATACAACCACTTCAACGACCGCAATCACACGATGCGTACAGCCATTACCACTCAAGGGTTAGGTCTTATTTACAAACACGACTTCAATACATGGAGAAACTTTTTCGAATTCTCCAATATCAAGCTCTTTACAGAAGAAGAGGAGGAAGAAGAATACGAAGAGTATGTAGAAGAAGACTCTATAGAACAAACAGTCGATAGCGTACTAACCATCACACCCGATATATTGGAATAGTACCGCCCCTCTAAAATTAATCTCTCAACGACTCCAAAAGCACAACCCATAAAAAAAAAGTATTGCGCGTCATCACAACGGGCAATACTCCCTTCATCTTACAATGAATGATATACATTTTTAGAAGCTTTATACTAATGTATTACTTTTGTTGTATGTTTATTTTTTATTGTTCATTGATACAAATCTGTTTCCAGATATTCTGTCTCTCCCTCGGGGAGTGAGAAGTCGTAATCATATGTTATTGTATGCCGTTTACCTTCGGCATTGATACACTCAAATTTTAGTTTATGGGTTGAAATCACATCCGGATCTTTGGTAAATCGAAGCAATATGTTTTCAAGATCAAATTTCAAATCATCACTGCCCAACTCATTCAAAGGTTTAACTATCTCTTCCCATCGCAGCGAATCGGCTGTATAACCGCTTGCAATGTAGGATGCTGCTGTATAGTAGCTGATGGTCATCAGGTCGTTGAGGGGTGTACCTGCCGGGTGATTGGCATCGAAATCCTTGTCGCTATATACATTGATAGCGGCAAAGTGTGGATATGTACACATTATAGTTGGAAGATCTAATGGCAAATGGACTTCTTGATTATACGAAATGTCTCCATTCGCTTCGCATATTTTGTCGTACACTGCTTTGTCATTGCCCTCCGATAAGAAATTAACTCTATGTGTTATATTTGCCAAAAGCTGTAAATTCTTGGTCGATGTTGTTAAATGGCGACGTATCTTAATACCATCATACATTATATATTCTTGAATATATGAACGGCTAAAGTGCCTGTAACCCCTCCAACACCCTACCATTACAATTGCTAAGATTGCAATAGATAGCGTAATTTTTAATTTACTTTTCATATCATTTCTTTTTTGTGGTTAATTTGTTAGTTACTATTTGTGCTGTTTTTATTTTACCTATGCCATTATCTGTACTAATTATAAGTTGTCGTAATCGCCTATAAAGCCTTCGGGCAATCGGAAGTCGTAACTTATTTGAGCTGTCATTACTTCACCGGTATGAGTAGTACACTCTACAGTGAGTGTGTGAATGCACAACTCATCGGGTTCCTTGTTGAATGCCAACGACAACTGGCCATCCGACATTGCCAAATCTTGCGGCTGGAGTTCATTCAAAGACTTGGTTGTCGAATTATTTATAGTACAGGTATATCCGCTTTCTACATACTCCATAATATTTGAGTATATTACACTCATCACATCATTGAGCGATGTGCCGGCAGGATGAGCCTCATCAAAATCTTTGCTACTGGTAACATTTATAACAGCAATATGCGGATAGTCTGACATAGGATATATTATACCATTGGGCAGATAAATATTTTGATTGTATGCAGTATCGCCATATTCGGTACATATTCTATCATAAAACTCTTTATCAGCACCCTCCGACTGCGAACTGATACGATGCGTAACATTGATGCATAAGTCTATGTTTTTGGTAGAGCGGTTGAGCGAACGTCTTAAAGAGATACCATCATAAAGATTATATAAATTTATATACGAACGGCTATAATATAACTCCGATCCATTGCAGCCACTTATTAAGTATGCTATAGCAACTACTAAGAATAAATAAATATTTTTACTACTCTTCATATCATTTCTTTTTTGTGGTTAATAAGTATATTTTCCTTTTTATCTCAGTTTAGTAGTATTTTCATTTGGTTATGATTTTAAGGTTAGTTCTTTCCTACAAAGTTCTAACTAAAATTTACCATTGTCAAGAAAAAACTCATTAATTTTTATTATGAGGGCGGTTTTTAAATACCTGATATTCAACGTTATAAAAATTTATTTTTTAATAGGGTATTATGAGCCCCTCTTTAAAGATGCTTAAACTACAGAAAAACAGATAGTTAGCATACACTTGTGTGCTAACTATCTAATTATGTGGTATTTGTCAATTTTT
>JAFZDG010000239.1 GCA_017561285.1 Bacteroidaceae bacterium | reverse complement strand
GCCAAGCATCGTCCCGAATGCTACTATGCCGATAATGACAGCCAACGCCTCATCAGCCCGGCTTCGGTTGAAATGGGCGGCCTCATCATTACACCGCGTAAAGAAGATTACGAACAACTCACGCCTCAAGAAATTATAAACATATATAAAGAGGTAAGCCTCTCGGACAAAGAAACAGACCGTATCACTGAAAGATTAAACCAAACACTATAATGAAACAACCCCATATACACGTAGGCATAATGGCCGATACACGTATCCTTATAGTCTTTGAAGGAACGTATTATTGCAACGGCAAACAAGTAGAAGGCGAGCAACTTTTTGCCCGTACTGCTAATGGTATTGCTTGGCAAGGCTCTACATACGACACATTGACATTTACTCCCGAAAACGAAGCGAAGGCTGCATTTCTGCTACAAGATGTTACCATTGGTATCGGATTTCACTGGCAACGACACGAAAACCAACGGTTTCGCGGTGGTGTAGAACTCATTACCGAAGAGAAGAAAATACGTGTTATTAATCACGTAATGGTAGAAGAATACCTACGCAGTGTCATCTCGTCCGAGATGAAAGCCACCTCATCGATAGAGTTGTTGAAGGCGCACGCGGTTATATCTCGTAGCTGGCTGTTGGCGCAAATAGAAAAGCGTAATGCCATAGAGGCAACAGCAACACCCTACACAAGCGAAACCAATAGCGAGGAAGAGCGTATGAAATGGTACGATCGAGAGGAACACGAAAACTATGACGTGTGTGCCGATGACCATTGCCAACGATATCAAGGTATTACACGAGCCTCTACACAGGCTGTAAACGAGGCTGTGGATGCTACCTTTGGACAAGTATTGTACTACGATAACAAAATTGCCGATGCCCGCTTCTCGAAGTGTTGCGGTGGAGCAACAGAGCTGTTTGAGAATTGTTGGGAGCCTGTTCCACACCCCTATTTGGCGGCTCAATTGGATAGCGTTGCCGGCACATTACCCGACTTGCGCATAGAGGAAAATGCCCGAGAGTGGATCTTGTCGAAACAAGATACATTTTGTAATACCAACGACAAAAACATTCTATCACAAATACTCAATGGTTATGATCAAGAGACCTCACAATTCTATCGTTGGCGTATAGAATATGAGCAAGATGAACTATCGGCATTGGTACGTCGCCGCTCGGGTATAGACTTTGGAACGATACAAGAGTTGCAACCCGTAGAACGAGGCCGCTCAGGACGTATCATTCGACTGCGCATCGTAGGTAGCAAACGCACACTCATTGTAGGTAAAGAGTTGGAAATACGCCGTTGGCTATCGGAGAGTCACTTATACAGCTCGGCATTTGTGGTTGAAAAACAACCCTACTACAACCAATCGAAATTTGTTTTTTATGGAGCCGGTTGGGGGCATGGTGTTGGTCTGTGCCAAATAGGCGCAGCTGTGATGGGTGCAAAAGGTTATCAATATAAGGAGATATTGAATCACTATTTCCCACAGACCGAAATATGCAACCTATATCATAACGAGGAGGATAAATAATGAAAAACACTACTGCACGCCGATCCCCCTGGAGTTGGGTACCTTCGCTTTACTTTGCCGAGGGATTGCCATACGTCATTGTTATGACGGTTTCGGTTATTATGTATAAGAATTTCAATCTTTCAAACACCGAAATTGCATTCTACACCGGATGGTTATATCTCCCATGGGTTATCAAACCTCTTTGGAGTCCTTTTGTCGATTTATTTAAGACAAAGCGATGGTGGATAACAACGATGCAGATGCTTGTGGGTATAGGATTTGCATCTATTGCATTCACACTGCATATGCCTTATATGATAGAGTTATCATTGGCATTCTTTTGGCTTATGGCATTTGCATCGGCCACACACGATATTGCTGCCGATGGATTCTATCTGCTGGCCGTACCCGACAAAGACGAGCAAGCATTATTTGTGGGCATACGCAGCACCTTCTACCGTATCTCTACCATAGCCGGACAGGGGTTACTGGTGTTATTGGCGGGCTAT
>JAFZDG010000238.1 GCA_017561285.1 Bacteroidaceae bacterium | reverse complement strand
TGCCAGGGTTTAGAGAGTTGTCGGAAACCACCAACAGCATTTTTGTGCGTTTTGCGACCAATGGCAAACTCGCACAGCATAACCGGAATGGCAATGATGAGAACGCAGAGAAGATATACGAGAAGAAATGCTGCGCCGCCATTTTCGCCGGCGAGGTAAGGAAAGCGCCATATGCTACCCAATCCGATAGCACTACCGGCTGCTACAAGAATAGCACTTAGTTTGCCTCCAAATGAGGCTCGATTTTCGGTACTCATAGTTTAGTTTGGTATGTAAAGAATAGAATTAACAAAGCTGAGTTGAGGGGCAACTCAGCTTTGTTGGTATTGGTTGTTTTTATTTGAGTTTTTTGATTTTTTTATCGGCATCGGTAGCGGGACGGATGCTGATGGCAAAACCACCGCCACGAGCCATCTTGACTTTGATGCTCGATTTGCTTGTAACAATGCCGGTAGTGATTTTGTACGAATCGGGCTTGGTAGCATAGTCGGCATCGGCACCATCGGCATAGAGTGTGGCAACATAGCGAGTGTCGTTGTCGAGGAAGTCGAAGTTAACCTCCATTGTGCGTTGCTCTTCGTTGGTAACACCACCTACAAACCAATTTTCGGCACCTTTCTCTTTGCGAGCTGCAATGATGTATTGTCCGGGCTCGGCAGCGAGGTAACGAGAGTCGTCCCAATCAACGGCTACGTCTTTGATGAATTGGAATGCATCCATATACATCTCGTAGTGCTCGGGGAGGTCGGCAGCCATTTGCAAGGGCGAGTACATGGTGACATAAAGTGCCAATTGGTTGCAAATGGTGCTGTTGCAGTAAGAGGGGTTCTCGGGGTTAATCTTAGCAATGTCCATTACGAATACACCGGGAGTGTAGTCCATCGGGCCACCTTGCAAGCGAGTGAAGGGGAGAATGGTTACGTGGTGAGGATGTGTGCCACCGAAGGCTTGATACTCGGTACCGCGAGCCGACTCGTTACCAATCAAGTTGGGGTATGTGCGGCAAAGACCTGTCGGGCGCACAGCTTCGTGAGCATTTACCATCACTTTGTGCTTGGCGGCTTCGGTAATGGCATAGAGGTAGTGGTTGTTGCACCATTGTCCGTAGTGGTATTCGCCACGAGGGAGCATATCGCCTACATAACCGCTCTTGATAGAGTTGTAGCCATATTTTTCCATCAACTCAAAAGCC
This sequence comes from Bacteroidaceae bacterium, assembly GCA_017561285.1. GTDB lineage: Bacteria > Bacteroidota > Bacteroidia > Bacteroidales > Barnesiellaceae_A > Barnesiella_A. The sequence continues at coordinate 3,889 of JAFZDG010000238.1, read as the reverse complement.
TCATCCATGTGACGCTCGTAGTTGCGGGTAGAGCCAGATGTTTCGTGGTGCATCATAAGACGCACACCTTTGCTGTGTGCATAGTCGTTGAGCATAGCGATGTCGAAGTCGGGGTAGGGAGTAACGAAGTCGAAGACATAATCTTTGGTTTTACCGGCCCAGTCTTCCCAACCGATGTTCCAACCTTCAACAAGCACTTGGTCGAATCCATGTTCGGCAGCAAAGTCGATGTATCGCATTACGTTTTCGTTGTTTGCACCATGGCGGCCATTGGGTTGTGCTGTAGCGTAGTCGATCTTGTCGATTTGTACTTGGGGAAGGTCTGTGTATGCCCAAGAACTCTTACCGGTAATCATCTCCCACCAAACACCTACGTATTTAACGGGTTTAATCCAAGAAGTATCTTCGATTTTGCAGGGTTCGTTGAGGTTGAGGATGAGGTTTGATGCCAAGATGTCGCAAGCATTGTCGCTCACCATTACTGTGCGCCAGGGCGACTTGCAGGGGGCTTGCATATAACCTTTGTGACCACGTGCATCGGGTGTGAGCCAAGAGCGGAAAACGAGTCGTTTCTCGTCGAGGTCGAGGTGCATACAAGCATAATCTACCAACGCAGCTTCGTGGATGTTGATATAAAGACCTTCATCGGTTTTGAGTTGAAGCGATGTTTGTACACCTGTTTTCGAGAAGGCTGTTTGCGATGAGTTGCCGGTGTATGCCTTGTCGAAGAGGTCGTTGATTTGAGTAAGGCGCGAGATGGTGTAGTCGTACTCCTGAGTGTCGTAGTCGCCGGGAATCCAATAGGCGGTGTGGTTGCCTGTCATGGCAAACTCGGTGCATTCATCTTTGATGGTGAAGTATGTGAGATTGTCTTGCTCGGGAAATTCGTAGCGGAAACCTACACCATCGTCATATACTCTGAAGCGGAGTGTAACATATCGGCGGGCCGATTGGGGCTCTTTGCCGGGAATGTTTTGCTCCAATTGTACTTCCATTTCGTTGTAATGGTTGCGAATGGTGCTTGTCTCGCCCCAAACGGGAGTCCAAGTCTCATCGAACGTTGAATGGTTGACGTTGACAATGCTGAAATTGTCGGTGAGCGAGTAGTCGCTAATGAGTTCCAAACCCAAGCGACTTGGGTTGATGACGGGTTGATCTTTGTATTCTACCGCGTAGTATGGAATACCACCCACTACATCAAACTCAACAGCAACATTGCCATTGGGCGAGGTTTGTGTTTCCTTGGCTTGAGTAACAGCGGCGCAGCACGCTATAGCCAAGATAATCATAGCCGTTTTTTTCATTGAATCTTTTCTTTAGTTATTGTTTTTTTTTGTTTTTGTCGGATTTGAATGGTGGGTTATTGAGCCACTTTTGCCAGATATATAATGACGGGGAAGTGGTCGCTGTATCCGTTGAGGTATCGGCCTTGAGCGTGTGTGCGTAGGGGATAACCTTTGTATTTGCCACTGCTTTGTTTCAAGAAGTCTTTGTTGAAAATTTCAGACTTGAAGTATTTGAGAGTAGAACGGTCGTTTCCGACAAGGTTGGCCGAAACGATGATTTGGTCGAAGAGGTTCCAATTGCCTTGATATCCCAATGTTCCGTAACCTTTGTCAAAGAGTTTCCACATTGTGTTGAAATAGCCACCTTCTGTTACCTCTTCGGGATTTTGAACAGCACCCATTACAGTGGCGCAGCTCTTGTTGTTGGGATCGTCATTGAGGTCGCCCATCACGATAACTTTAGAGTTGGGATCGGCGGCAAGTACCGAGTCGGCGAGGTGTCGTGAGAGAGCAGCAGCAGCTTCGCGGCGGCATCTTGATTTCTCTTCACCACCCAAGCGCGAGGGCCAGTGGTTGACGATAATGTGAACGCGCTCGCCGGCCAAACGACCGCTTACGAGGAGCTGGTCGCGAGTGAGGGTGTTGGGCGAACATTCGATGTGAAGTCGTACGCTGATGGCTGTATCTACTTGAAACTGGTCACGATCGTAAAGCATACCCACATCGACACCACGACGGTCGGGGCTATCGAAGTGAACGATGTCGTAATTGCGATTGGCCAGCTCGCCGGTCTTAATAAGGTCTTCGAGTACTTGGCGGTTTTCAATTTCACTCACGCCTATTACAGCCGGTCCGTTGGGACAGAATTTGTCAGTACCCAATTTGCTTATGGCGTAAGCCATATTTTTGAGCTTGTTGTTGTATTTGAGAGTGCCCCAACGATAGTTGCCATCGGGAAGAAATTCTTCGTCGTTGGTGTCGGGGTTGTTGATCGTGTCGAATAGGTTTTCGAGGTTGTAGAATGCTACTGAATAAACAGCAACCTTTTTTTGTTGTGCCCAAGCTGTTGTGGCACACAAAATGCTCATAATGAGTATTGTCAGTAATTTCTTCATATTTGATGATTTAAGATTTTTAGTTTTGGGGTGTAAATATACATTTTTATTGTGATACAATGACGCATTTGGTTGTTAAAAATGGGTACGCGTATATGTATATGTGTGAAATTTAAAATACCGGGGCGTTGTGGTAGGAAAAACGGATTATTTTTATTTAATTTGCAATCTTATATTTTGTCCTTATTGTGTCTATTTGTGTCTATATTTAGTAACAGGAGCCTGAAGGATAGTAAGTGAAATGAGAAAATAATGAATTAATAATTTAATAATTAAGTATTTTCCTATGAAAAAAAACTTGGTGACAACGTTACTTTTTGCGAGCGTATTGGCTGTGCCGATGCAAGCCGGTATCGTGAAAGGTACTGTTATTGACAGTGCAACGAGAGAGCCCGTATCGGGTGTTGCAGTGTCGGCAGCCGGTGGTAGTATCATAGCTACAACGGCCGCAGATGGTACTTATGTACTGCAAGGTGTAGAGGAAGGTAACACGATGATTGCCTTCGTTAGAGAGAATTATGCATTACAATCGGTAGATGTGACAGTGATGCAAACACCTACTACTGTGAATGTAGAGGTAGAACGTACCGAAGATGCTCGTGATGTAGTGTCGGAGGGATCGCAAGCAGCTCGCGAAGAGAATACATTGCTATTTGACGAGTCGATGCTTGAAGATGAGGGAGCCGCATCAAGCCAGTCGGTGGCCTATTTGGCAGGCTCATCGGATGATGCCTTTTTGAGTGCATCGAGCTACGTGTTCAGCCCTATGCGATTCTCGATACGTGGTTATGACCAACGCAATCAAGCCACTTATATCAACGGAATAGACTTTACCGATACCGAGCGTGGTCGTTTCAACTATTCAAGTCTGGGCGGTCTTAACAATGCAACTCGTAACAAAGACATCGTGCATGGCTTGGAGCAAAGCGGCTTTGGTTATGGCTCGCTCACCGGTGCTACCAATATCAATACTTTGGCTGCCGACTATGCGGCAGGTTCGCAAGTAGGTTTGGCTTATACCAATAGAGCCTACAATTTGCGTGCTCAGGCTACCTATGCAACCGGTTTGATGAACAATGGCTGGGCCTTTACCGGTTCGGTAGTGTATCGTTGGGCCGAAAAGGGACGTGCAGAAGGTACATCATACAGCTCGTTGGCCTATTTCTTCGCAGCCCAAAAGAAGTGGGCTAACCATAGCTTGGCATTGACCGTATGGAATAACCACACCGAGCGTGGCCAGTCGAGCGCTTCTACTCAAGAGGTGTATGACTATCGTGGCATTTATTACAACTCATATTGGGGTTATCAAGACGGCAAAGTGCGCAACTCGCGTATAGTACAAACAATGGATCCCACCGTCTTGTTGAACTATATCTGGGATATCGACAATGAGAGCAACTTGAAAGTGGGTGCTGCTTACCATTACAATAAGTATAGCAATAGTGCCTTGTCGTTCTACAATGCACCCGATCCTCGTCCCGATTACTA
>JAFZDG010000237.1 GCA_017561285.1 Bacteroidaceae bacterium | reverse complement strand
TTCTCAGCCAAGAATGCCTCTCCGGCTTTCAAGTTAGCCTCGGCAGCCTTATCAGCCTCAGCTTGCAATTGGGTTAAAAACTCATTGATAATTTGCTTTGCCTCATCGATGCTGATAGCAGGCTCTTTGGCCTCCATCACAGCGCGTACGCCTTCGGCAAAATCTTCTACTTGCAACTTGTTGATGCCCGATGCAAGGTAGCTGTAACCCACATTCAAGCCAAGAGCATAACTCAGTTTATCCATAATCTTACTTATTTATTTTTTGTTATTTATTTCCTTTTATCGCAACTTTCGAGCATTATGTTACATACCATAGGTAACACACGCTTTTACCAATTACTTTTTTTGCGACTGCAAAGATACACTCTTTCGTTCACAATAGTGAACACTGATAAGTTAAAAATAACATAAAAACAACATTCTGTAACTTTACAATCAATTATTTTTTCGATATTTAGAGGTTGTTTTCACACAAGAATATGACAATTACGATAGATATATAACAATAACCCTCAAAAAAACGTACGAATATGAGCAAGAAAAAATTGGTAATACTCACCGGCGCAGGCATGAGTGCCGAAAGTGGCATATCTACTTTCCGCGATAGCGGAGGCCTGTGGGAGAAATACGATGTACAAGACGTAGCATCTATTGATGGATGGCATCGCAATCCGGCATTGGTACAAGAGTTTTACAATGCCCGCCGCAAGCAACTTATCACCACTTCGCCCAACGATGGTCACAAAGGTCTGGTAGCACTCGAAGAGCTGTTCGATGTACAAATTATTACCCAAAATGTCGATAATCTGCACGAACGTGCCGGTAGCAGCCATGTGCTGCACTTGCATGGAGAGCTGATGAAAGTGCGCTCAACCCGCAACGAAAGCCGCATATACACCCTCACGCCCGACAATTGCGAGATAAGTATGGACACACGCGATGAATATGGCGACACACTTCGCCCTCATATTGTATTCTTTGGCGAGGCTGTACCTATGATAGAACCTGCCATCGAGCTTACTGAGCAGGCCGATATATTTGTTGTTATAGGCACATCGCTCAATGTATATCCGGCAGCGGGATTGTTGCACTACGTGCGCCGAGGCACGCCCATTTACCTCATCGATCCCAAGCCGGTAAAGGCACCCGATGGTATAAACATTCATTACATCACACAAGGAGCTTCGGCCGGAGTTGCCCAACTCACAACGCTACTGAAAGAAATACAATAGCCTATAAATTACTACATTCTTAACATTCATTGGGTGTGTCATTGTTTATGATGGCACACCCTTATTATTATTGAAAAGGTTGTTGAGATGCAACAAGGGCTATGTCATTTCTTGACATAGCCCTTGCAGATAAATATGTTCTCTTCAAAAATTATTTCTTCGAGAGTACTGTGTCGTCAAACTCTACACCTTTCTTGGCCAAACGAGCTTTTTGTACCTCATAGGCAATAGGAGTAGCGATGAACAAAGTAGCAAAAGTACCAACGATAACACCAAACAACATAGCGAATACGAAGCTACGGATTGTATCGGCACCCAAGATAAAGATGACGAGCAATACCAAAGCGGTACTTACAGAGGTGTTCATTGTACGCGACAATGTGCTATTGAGAGCGTAGTTGATAACCTCAGCGCGGTTGCGTTTGGGATAGAGTTGTATCTCCTCGCGGATACGGTCAAATACCACCACGTTGTCATTCACAGCATAACCGATAACGGTGAGGATTGCTGCGATAAATGTTTGGTCTATCTCCATTGAGAAAGGTATGATACCATAGAAGAGTGAGTAGAGACCAATGATAACGTATGTAGTGAAGGCCAACGATACCAATGTACCTACAGAGAAGGCAACATCGCGGAAACGCAACAAGATGTACAAGAAGATAGCAATGAGCGAGAAGAATACGGCCCACATAGCACCTACCTTAATATCCTCGGCGATAGAGGGACCTACCTTTTGTACGCTCATTACGTGCTCAGCCTCAAATGCCTCAACACCCTTGTTATCTACCATCTCGGCCAAGCCGGCATAGAGTTTGTCAAGGATTTCTTGGTCAATAGCATCATCGTTGTCGGCAATGCGATAGTTGGTTGAGATACGTACTTGGTTCTCGCTTGTGATGGTGATAACCGACAATGAGCTACCCTCAAACTCGGGAGCAAGCATACGTTGTATCTCTTGAGTATTTACAGGCTCATCGAAACGAACTACATAGTTGCGACCACCCGAGAAGTCGATACCTTGGTTTACACCACGAGCAAAGAACGAGATAGTCATAACAACAACCAATACAACAGCTACAATGAGACCTACCTTGCGGCTGCCCAAGATGTTGAAGTTGTTGTTTACAAGGAAGTTCTTAGAAACACCGGTAGAGAATGTGATGTTCTTACCCCACTCTTTGTCCGAAATCCACTCAAACGCAATGCGAGTGAGGAATACAGCGATAAAGAATGAGATGATAATACCGATGATGAGTGTTGTTGCAAAACCCTTGATAGGACCTGTACCATACATCAACAAGATAACACCTGTGATGATAGAGGTAAGGTTCGAGTCGAAGATGGCCGAGAATGCATTCTTGTAACCATCGGCGATAGCTGTTTTGAGGTTTTTACCCGAACGCAACTCCTCTTTGGTACGCTCGAAGATGAGCACGTTGGCATCCACTGCCATACCCAATGCCAATACGATACCGGCGATACCCGAGAGTGTGAGTACTGCTTGGATAGAGGCAAGAATACCCATTGTGAAGAAGAAGTTGATGAGCAAACCTACGTTTACTACCATACCGGGGATAAGACCATACATTACCACCATGTAAATCATCAAAAGGATGAGGGCTACGATGAACGAAATTATACCGCTGTTGATAGCCTCTTGTCCCAAAGAAGGACCGATAACGTCTTCTTGGATGATGTTTACACCGGCTGCCATTTTACCCGATTTGAGTACGTTGGCCAAGTCTTTGGCCTCTTCGGGAGTGAAACCACCCGAGATTTCCGAGCTACCACCGGCAATTGCACCGTTTACATTGGGGAATGAATATACTTGATCGTCGAGTACGATAGCAATAGCGTTGCCAATGTTGTTACCGGTGAGTTTTTCCCACTCTTTGGCACCTTGGCTGTTCATATTCATATGTACTACCGAACCACCACGATATTTGTCAAAGTCGTCACGAGCATCTACTACAACATCGCCCGACATTGAAGCACGACCACCCTTACCGGCTTTCAAAGCGATAAGTTGATAGATAGTGCCTTTCTCATCGATACCCTTAACAGTCCAACGAGTAACGAGGTTGCTGGGGAGAATATCTTGAGCAATCTTGCTGGCCAACATACTGTTGATCTCGGCAGTATCGTTCTTGTGAGCATAACCGATGATGGGCGAACCTTGGAATTGGTCTTGAATCAAGATAGCAAACAAGGGATTTTGCTTGCGATATTGCTCCAATTGAGCAGCCTCGTTGTTCTCGGCCACTACGTTTTCGAGAGCAGCGCTCAAGCTATCGGTAGCCTCAGCAACTACCTCTTCGGCAACCACTTCTTCAGCAACTACCTCCTCGGCAGCTTCGTGGTTGGCACGTGATGTTGCAATAGCACTGTTTACCGATTGCAATTGTGCTACAACTTGCTCATACTTGTATGTCTCCCAGAACTCGAGGTTAGCGGCACCTTGCAAAAGGCCACGCACACGCTCAGGCTCTTTCACACCGGGAAGCTCTACGAGGATGCGACCATCCTTCTCGAGTTTTTGGATATTGGGAGCTACAACACCAAAGCGGTCGATACGATTACGCAATACGTTGTAAGAGTTGTCAACAGCCGAGTTGAGCTCTTCGCGCAATACCTCTACTACCTCATCGTTGGTAGAACCGGGTTTGATACGCTCTTTCAACTCGTGTGTGCTGAAGATAGCTGCCAATCGAACATTGGGATCGAGTTTTTGGTACTCATCAACAAAAACTTGCAAGAAGTCATTGTTGTCGGCTTGGTTAGCAACTGCATTGGCAATAGCCTTGTTGAAATTGGGATCGGGGTTGTTGTTGGCCAACTGCTTCAAAACATCGGCTACCGATATTTGAAGTGTTACGTTCATACCACCCTTGAGGTCGAGGCCCAAGCCAATTTCCATCTCACGACATTGTTGATAGGTATAATACCCAAGATAGACCTTCTCGGTCGAGATTGAGTCGATATACTCCTTGTACAAGGTCTCATCTCCGGCTGCATACTCCTCTGCCTTTCCATTGTGGTGCGATGTCACCATTGAGAAAGAGAGATAGAACAGACAGATCAAAGCCAATAAAGCAGCAATCACTCCTGTAAAAACTTTGTTTTGCATGTGTCTATTACTTTATGTTTTTAATTTATAGATTTTTCGCATTTTATTTAGCGTGCAAATATACGGTTTTTTTCTTTTATACAGCAAATTCGAGCCTTTTATTTGTTTTTTTAGCAGAAAGATAGGGCTAAAAGGCCTATATTTTGCGCTCAATATACTTTTTTTGTACCTTTACGCCCCAATAATATAGTATGTGTATTATGAAATCTTACAACCGACTACGATATTTACCTCAAGCCATTCTCATAACATTGGTGGCATTCATCCTCTTTTCGTGCGCCAATATGTCGCGCCCAAGCGGTGGTCCCAAAGATGAGACTCCGCCGCATTATATCAAGAGCAAGCCGTTGCCCAATGCCTGCAACATAAGCGATCGGCGCATAGAGATAGAGTTCGATGAGCTGATACAGGTAGAAAAGCCTTCGGAGAAAGTCATCATTTCGCCACCGCAAATCAATATGCCCAAGATACAGGCGCAGGGCAAGAAGGTGCGCATAGACTTGCAAGACTCGCTCTTGGCCAATACCACCTACACCATCGACTTCAGCGATGCCATTGTCGACAACAACGAGAAAAATCCGCTTTCGGGCTTTTCTATCTCTTTTTCTACCGGTGCTACTCGCGACTCGCTGCAAGTATCGGGCGTGTTGCTCAACGCCGAGAATCTCGAGCCTATTACCGGTATGTTGGTGGGAGCATACAGCAACCTCGATGACACTGCATTCACTACCATACCTATGGAGCGCATTGCATCGAGCGATGCGCTGGGACACTTCACCATACGCGGACTCAAGGCCAATTGCCCCTATCGCATTTTTGCGCTCAAAGATGCCAACCGCAACTACTACTTCGACTCGCCTACCGAAGATATAGCCTACTACGACAGCATTGTTACCGCCTACTCCGAGCCGCGACAATATGCCGACACGCTATACACCGACTCGATGACGGTAGATACAATTGTTTATATCGACTACAACAGTTTCTTCCCCAACGACATACTGCTATTGTCATTTAACGAACAGAAGAAAAACCGATATATGGAAGACAAGTCGCGCAAGCAACGCAACAAGCTCGACTTTATCTTCTCTACCCCACACGATTCGTTGCCCTCCATCACGCCCCTCAACTTCGAGCCCGATAGCAACTGGTATGTATTGGAGACAAACACAACCAACGACACACTCTCATATTGGTTGCGCGACTCGCTCATTTATAATATAGACACCCTGCAGGTAGCGATGCAATACTACCGCACCGACACGCTCAACAACTTGTCGTTATACAACGATACGCTCTCGATGACCTATCGCGCTCCCAAAGTGAACAAAAACAACAAGAAAAAGAGAAGCCGCGCCGAGAACGACACAACGCCCGAAATACCGCCGATGGTATTTGCCGATATGAAGATAAATGCCGGCAGCTCTCAAGACGTACACAAACCCATTGCAATAGAGTTTACCGTACCCATCGACTCCATCAACTACAACGCTTTCCACCTCTACGAGAAGAACGATACCCTCTGGAACACCCTACCCGACTCGGTATATACCATTGCCCCCGACTCGGCCGTTGCGCGCACATACCTCGTATCGTATAAGTGGAAGCCCGAAGGCGAATACAAACTGCTCGTGGACTCTATGGCGGTGATAGATATGTACGGCCTGCACACCGACAAAAGCGAGCAAAGTTTCAAAATAAAATCGATGCAAGAGTACTCCAACCTCTATTTTGCCATAACCGGGGTGGCCGATAGTGCCGTAGTGCAACTGCTCGACAGCAGCGACAAACCCACCGCTGATGCTCCGGTCGTAAACGGTGGTGCCGAATTTACCTACCTCAAGCCCGGCACATACTATGCCCGACTCTTTATCGATCGCAATGGCAATGGCAAGTATGACACCGGCAACTACGCCTTGAAGCAGCAACCCGAGGAGGTATATTACTATCCGCAAGGACTCGAATTGCGTGCCTACTGGAACGTTGAGCAAGACTGGAATATATTCCAAACTGCCATAGATGCACAGAAACCCCTACCTATAAAGAAAAACAAACCCAAAGAGGAGAAAAAGAACAACAACGACGAAAACAACCAAAACAACAATAATTACGGGGGAAATAACTACGGCGGCAACAACTTTGGCGGAAACAGCTATGGTGGAAACAGCTATGGCAACGCCTCCGGTATGCCCTCGGGCAACAACCGATACTAAACAACTTAAATATATGAAACGAATAGCAATTTTTGCCTCGGGCTCTGGTACTAACGCCGAGGCTATAGCCCGTCACTTGGCAGGCAACAAAGATATTGAAGTGGCTTGCGTACTCTCCAATCGTGCCAATGCCGGTGTACACCAACGTATGGAGCAGTTTGGCATTCCCACACACACCTTTGCCAAAGAGGTATGGAGCGAAGCACACCCCATCGTAGAGGTATTGCAAAAGGAACAAATAGATCTCGTGGTATTGGCAGGATTTATGCGTAAGATTGAGTCGCCCCTCACCACTGCCTATGCCGGTCGCATAGTCAACATACACCCTTCGTTGCTCCCCCTACATGGCGGCCCCGGTATGTACGGCCATCACGTACACGAAGCCGTACTCGCTGCCGGTGACACCGAGAGCGGTATAACTATACACTACGTTGATGAACAAATAGACGGTGGCGAAATCATCTTCCAAGCCCGTTGCGAGGTTCGCCCCGATGACACTCCCGACACTCTTGCCGACCGCATTCACGTACTCGAGCATCGCTACTTCCCCCAAGTGATTGAGGAGCTCTTGACACGATAAGCACCGCCATAAAACACATATAATAATATAATAAAACAAAGCGGCTGAGCCACATATTCGGGGCTTAGCCGCTTTGTATATATCATACCCATTGCGGAGACAAGACAAACCGCCCATCGAACAGGGGGCAAAGCACCGGACGTTCTTGGGAAATTCCCGTCTGTCAGACGGTTATTTGGGATATAAAACAGATTCCGGGCACTTCGCCTTCGCTT
>JAFZDG010000236.1 GCA_017561285.1 Bacteroidaceae bacterium | reverse complement strand
TCGCTGATAGAGCCATACACTCCACGAAATGAAATGACCTCGCGCAGATGTAATTTATTGACGTAGGGTATGAGGTTGAACAATAGCCCGTTGGCAAAATATGTAATATCGCACGCTATATATTTGTCGAAAATGAATTCCATTGGTGAGAGCAACGAGTAGGATTCGGGGCTGATGGTGTACGACATATTAGCGTAGGGTATGATGAGCAACGGATATGGAACATTGTTCCATACGACACCCCCTTTGACAATGGCATCGATATATCCCCATTGCGACATACGCACTCGCTTGGAAAGTGCCAACTCGGTGTGCTGATAGTCGTAGTCGCTGAGAACATCTTTGAAAGAGAATATATGCCGCAAAGTAACCGACAGGCCATCGCTATTGATTTTATATCGTTGGCCATAGGAGCTGAGAAATTTTTCGACCGGCGAATATTGCAGGCACACTTCACCCAGTGTTTGAGCAAAGTGCGATAACGCCTTGATTGAGCCATCAGGCTGCACTATATTGAAGGGTAAATGGGGGGTACTCTCTTGTCGTTCGTTGCGAATACCCAACTCGAGTGAGAGTCCTCCGTCAAATTCATACTGAAAGGCAACTCCACAGGTGCGCATATAGGTTGCATTGTAATCGGGTGCTCGGCGCAAGGAGAGAACAAAATTATCGCGCGAGGAGTGCATATATCGCTGCGACAGGAAATTGAGATCGTATTGATAGTATGCTTTGACCGAACGAATAGGATACTCGAGTGCCGAATGCTTTTTCTTATTGAATGAGTACTCAAGCGAAGCACCATACTTCCATATATCGTCACTGAAGCCATACCCTACATATCCTGCGGCAAAGAGTTGCGGATGTAACTTTGCTGTGGTTGTTCCGGCCAACTTCAAACGCAACCCCTCAATGCTGTTACCACTGATAAAGGTATTGAATGGGCCAAAGTCAAATCTACTTTTGCTATCGATAGCGTGTGTAGATATATATCCTGTAGAGACGATATGGGCCAACTTCGACACCGTCTTGACCAAAGGATGTTCTTGCATACGTTGTGCCACCACATCTACAGCCTCTTCTTGCGGTCGCAGAGGTGTAGGTCTATGCGATAGCCAGAAATATTCGCCCTGCTCGGCAGCATCTTGCAGTGTTATCTCGGTCGATAGCCGTTGAAAGATCGTGGTATCAGCTGGTTGCTCATACGAAAACTGCGAATAGTGTACCGTACGGCGACCATATAGGGCGGGTAGTTGCTTGTTGATACTAAATTCGGCTACCACATCATCATATGTTTTTACGGGCCAACCATCGGCATTGCGCCGATAGTCTTGCTGCAATATCATACGACTCACATAGTTGAGATTGATGTCGCGTGGTATTGTATAACGCGCTCGCTTTACAAAATAGCTTGAATCCTCTATTACAACATATAGATGACCGGCAAAGCCCATTGCCTGCGGATTATAAGCTGCAAAACCTAAGTCGATGCAACGCTCCCCTTCGACATCGAGAGTATCGAGCAGATAATATTTATAGAACGATATGGCGTGTTGCGAAAGCGGACTCACAAACTGCTGATCGAAGAGTGTAATATCATTACTATATATATCCACTTCGCGAAACATCTCGTCCGAGAGACTCTGTAGATTTTCTTTGTCGAAAAAGCCTTCAAGCCCGGCACTCCTTGTACCAATTACTGTTTCTCTTACGCTGAATGGGTTGTGCCGAATGCAACAATCTACAAGTTGCTCATTGAGTATAAGATTGAGTATGGTACGATGGGTAACATCGGAAGTGTCTTTGTATTGTACCAAAAAGGGTAACAGCTGTGCGAGCAAATTGGATTGCGCAAAATGGTCGAAGTTGTTGATGGCATAGGTTGTGTTGCGGTATTTTTGTTGCGAAAAATAGGCCGGCGCAAGAGAATCTTGCTGCGCGCGCATAGAGATGAGCCTGCGAGCCAAGTCAACAGCGGGATTGTTTTTCTTGCTATACTTCTCTTTCGATGGTTCTACCAGCACCTCTTCAAGAGGAATATACATAGGCGACAGCGCTATGTGCAGCTTGTTGTTTCTACCGCTTTTGATATGGGCAGACTGCGACTTATAGCCCAAAGTAGAGAACGTTACTTGGCTAAAATCGGATTGCGATTTAATCTCAAAAGAGCCATTCGTATCGGTCATTGTACCCATACCCGTCTCACCCAACATTACCGATACATTGGGTAGAGGCTCGTTGCTTATCGAATCTAATACTACACCGCGCACAATTGTCGTATTTTGCGCCGCCGACAGGAGTGCTGCGACACAGAGTACGAGTGACACCAATAGTCTGCGATATGTATGTAAGCAACCGAGCATTTTGAAACTTTGCATAGGGCCCATAGTAGGCCAAACAAAACGCAAAGTTAATTATTTAGGCGAGTATAATGATTATAAGTACACAAGAATTAAAATTTATTACATCAAACATTATATTAAATATTACGAACAGCATTGAGATAGAATTACTATTCACGATCTTTGAGGTGAACCTCGAAGATATTTTGCGCTCGCTGTGAAAAATATGCAAGTAAACTTGATATTTCTCGCTCGCTTATCTTTATCTTTGCAACATAATTTTCAAACTTTAATTCTTATGAAAAAATTATTACTCTTATTCGTATCGGTGCTAATGGCAACAGCCGTAATGGCACAAGTGACACGTCACCATGATGGATTTTATTTTGACAAGATGTCGCCCAATGGCAAATGGATGGCAACCCAAGAAATGGGATATGTATACATATATGCCCAAGACGGCGATGAATACTTTGAGCACGTTGCATCGGAAGATGCTGTTACAGAGTATTATGCTACAGGTATAGGCAACTGTATCAGTAATGACGGCATAATAGTGGGTGGCATAAATGATGCTACTTGCGCCTACTGGAAAGAGGGCAAATGGACAGCCTTGCCCGTAAAAGAAGAAAATACAGCTCTCAATCTTGCCAATGGTATTACTGCCGATGGTAGTCGCATAGTAGGTTTTGTGGGCAATACAGGGCTGAATATGTATAGCGAACAAATGACAAAGCCTGTATATTGGGATCGCAATGCCAATGGTGAATATGAAATTTACAAAGAGTTACCTTGTCCCACAACCGATTTCTGCGGTCGTACACCTCAATATATCACAGCCATAGCTATTAGCGATGATGGCCAAACCGTTGTAGGACAGGTTGTCGATTGGTCAGGTTTCTACATCTACCCCATCATATACACACAAAATGAGGCCGGCGAGTGGAGCTATCGTACTATCAGTGAGGGTATATTATACCCCGAAGGAGCCGAATTTCCCGCTTGGCCCGGCGAAGAGCCATCGGGCGAAGAGTATATGACAGAAGAAGAGTTGACTGCATATCTTGAAGCTGTGAACAACTATATGATAGAGATGAATAAATATATGAATGGCGAGACAGACATTTGTCCTGATGAGCCATATCCCGGCGATTACATCGTAGAACGCAAAGAAGAATATAAAGCCGCAGTATATCAATATCAACAACGATTGATGTACTTTGACGAGATCTTTATGAACACGATGTACAATACCAGCTTTATATTTAACAATGTTTACCTCTCGGGCAATGGTCGTTACTACAATACAACCATTGAGAAACTTGATGCTACCGATCCTATGCGTCCCTTCACAACCAGCACCCCCATATGCATAGACCTTGAAAATGGCGATAGTATGGTAAGTGTTGCCGGTGCAACCGATATGATAGCTTCGAGTGTAATGAACGATGGTCGCACCATTGCACAAACTCCCAAGATGGCTTACGCTCGCAACTCATTCATCGTATCGGCCGATGGTAAGACTATGACTCCGTTTGTCGATTATATATGTGGTCTTGACAATGCCACCGGCCAATGGTTGAAAGAACTCAGCAGCTTCCAAGTACTTACTCCCACAGAGTTTGATGAGGATGGCTATCCTATCAACTATCAATATGTTGATAGTATCGTATCCGGCTCGGTATATTGCAACAGCGATGGTACAGTATTCGGCTCATTTATGTATGATGAGTGGAGCGATTATGTAACATACCGCCAATTCTCTTACAGCATCAATCTCAACGAATTGGAAGCTGTAGAGGGTATAGAGAGCGACCGCGAATGGGATGTTTATGTTGCCGAGAAGACTCTTTACATTAATGGTGAGGCTACCAACATTACACTCTACGACTTACGCGGTGCTATCATTGCTCAATATGAGAATGCAAGCGGTGCTATAGCCCTGGATGTTGCCAACGGCATATACCTCGTAAGATGTGAGAACAATAATGGTACTCGCACCTACAAAGTGGCTGTGAAGTAATCGTTATACCTCAATTTATAGTACAGCGGTGCATCTGTTCGATGCACCGCTGTTGTTATGTAGGGATAGGGCCTAAAAAAACTCCCCCACGTGGTATCTGTGGAGGAGTGTTATGGTTATCGTTGTAGCTATGTGTTACTTTTTGCGGCGCAACACCAATACGGTGCGTGAGGGGATGTAGAGCTTGAGCCACTCTTTGCGGGCCTTCTTATACAAGGGGTCGGGATGGGTGAAGTGTACAACATTTTCATCTATTTGATTGAAACCGCCAAACTCCTCGCGATCACTATTGAGTATGACCTCGTAGCTACCGGGCTTAACAAGCATACCATAGTCGGCATAAGACTTATTGGGGTGGAAGTTGAAGACAAACAAAAGGTCTTTGCGACTGAATGCCAAGATTTGGTCGCCATCGTTCTCCCACACTTTCACAACGGGCGATGCCTCGAAGCGACGCTCTGACAATACGGTCTGTATCATTGCATTGTCAAAACGGTTGAGATACTTGTACTTAAGGTCGTCACGATCTACAAGTTCCCACAAACGGCGTGCGTGTTTATGTGACCAACCGTTTCCTTCGCGAGGGAAGTCTATCCACTCGGGGTGTCCCCACTCGTTGCCCATAAAGTTGAGATAGCCGCCATTGATAGTGGCAAGGGTTACCAATCGTATCATCTTGTGCAGAGCAATACCGCGATCGACCATATAGTTGTTGCTGAATACCGACATATGCCAATACATCTCTTTGTCGATAAGGCGAAAGATAATGGTTTTGTCGCCTACAAGAGCTTGGTCGTGGCTCTCGGCATACGATATAGTCTTTTCATCGGCACGCCGATTGGTCAACTCCCAGAATATAGATGTAGGATGCCAGTCCTCGTCCTTCTTCTCCTTAATCGTCTTAATCCAATAGTCGGGTATGCCCATTGCCATACGATAATCGAATCCCATACCGCCATCTTCATACTTGGCAGCAAGACCGGGCATTCCACTCATCTCCTCGGCGATGGTTATGGCTCGCGGATTGACCTCGTGGATGAGCATATTGGCTAAGGTCAGATATACGATTGCATCGTCATCCTGACTTCCATCGTAGTAGTCTTGATACGAACCAAACGACTGTCCCAACCCATGACTATAATAGAGCATAGAGGTTACGCCATCGAAACGGAAACCATCGAAGTGATACTCTTCGAGCCAGTATTTGCAATTGGACAAGAGGAAATGCAACACCTCGTGCTTGCCATAGTCGAAGCATAGAGAATCCCAAGCCGAATGCTCGCGGCGGTCGCCTCCATGAAAATATTGAGTATATGAGCCATCAAAGCGGCCCAATCCTTCTTGCTCGTTCTTGACGGCATGCGAATGTACAATATCCATAATAACGGCAATACCCAGACGGTGTGCTTCGTCTATGAGTTGCTTGAGCTCATCGGGTGTACCGAAACGCGAAGATGATGCAAAAAAGTTGGATACGTGATAGCCAAAAGAACCATAGTATGGGTGCTCTTGTATAGCCATAATCTGTATGGCATTGTATCCGTCGGCAGCGATACGGGGTAATATTTTTTCTCGGAACTCGTTGTAAGTGCCCACTTTCTCCTCGTTTTGTGCCATACCTATGTGGCATTCATATATAAGTAGGGGCGATGTGGAGGGCTTAAAGGCCCGTTTGGTAAACTTATATGGCTTTTCGGGAGCCCATACTTGAGCCGAGAAAATGTATGTTTGAGGATCTTGTACCACTCGATTGGCCCAAGCAGGAATGCGCTCGCCTTGACCATCGTGCCAGTGCATTGATAATTTATAGAGGTCGCCATGATGCAATAACTCCGGAGCCAATTTTATCTCCCACGAGCCATTGTGCAACGACTTTAATTTATATTCCGAACGTTCTTGCCAATCGGAAAATTGACCAATCAGATATATCTCTGTGGCATTGGGAGCCCACTCACGAAATATCCAACTACCATCTTTTTGCCGGTGCAGGCCATAATATAGATGTCCCGAAGCGAACTCCGAGAGGGGCATCTTGCCTCGGCGAGTAAGTTTGTCTTTTACTTCTTTTACTCTATTATGTCTGCCCACTATGGCTTTCTCAAACGGTTCGAGCCAGGGATCGTTTGCAATTAAAGGCAGTGTTTTCATTACAATTTTATTATAGGTTTGAATCTATATATAACTATAGTAAATATATATCTACAATACGTCTTCGTTGCGACGGCTGAGGAACTCCTCTTGCGTCATTTGTATCTTACTCATTGTGTCCGATGCCATAACCGTTGCAGCCGCCGGTTGTGGTGTACTACCATTATTGTCGGAAGGAGTACGATTGAATGCCGAGTCAAGTATGCGGTCTTTCTCATCCCAATTCTCAAATCGAGCCAACTCGCCTCTGAAGCGCAATTTTACCGTATCGGTAGCACCATTACGGTGCTTGGCTATAATTATCTCGGCAAGGCCACGAATGTCGTTATTGGCACCATCTTCGCTGGTTTTGAGGTAATATTCGGGGCGGTGTATGAAACATACCATATCGGCATCTTGCTCAATGGCTCCCGACTCACGAAGGTCGGATAGTTGCGGACGCTTGCCGGTGGCATCATTGCCCGTACCACGACTCTCGACACTACGATTGAGCTGCGAAAGTGCGATGATGGGTATGTTCAACTCTTTGGCCAACTGCTTGAGTGAACGAGAGATAGTACTTACCTCCTGCTCGCGGCTGCCATACTCCATACCACTGGCATTCATCAACTGCAAATAGTCGATAATAATAATCTTCACACCATGCTCTCGCACCAAACGACGAGCCTTTGTACGTAACTCAAACACCGACAAACTGGGGGTATCGTCAATGTACAACGGAGCCTCGTACAATATGTTGACTTTGGTAAGCAACTGATCCCACTGCCATCCTTCGAGATTGCCTCGCTTGATGTCGTCGGCCGGTATCTCACAAGTATTGACAATAAGACGATTGACCAACTGCAAATTGGACATCTCGAGCGAGAATACTGCTACGGGCGAGTTGTAATTGACAGCCATATTCTTGGCCATTGAAAGCACAAAAGCCGTTTTACCCATCGCCGGACGGGCTGCAATAATGATGAGGTCGGAGTTCTGCCAGCCCGATGTAAGTTTGTCGAGATCGTGAAATCCGGTAGCCAAGCCACTCATATTGTTATCGCGCTTCTTGGCCTCTTCGATTTGTCTGATAGCCATCTCGATAACCGGTCGTATCTGCACTACATCTTTTTTGAGGTTGTTTTGCGATATACGGAATAGCTTTTCCTCGGCCAGTTGCATCAGGTCGTCAACGTCTTGCGTTTCGTCAAAGGCCTTGGCTTGTACTTCACTTGAGAACGATATCAGTTCGCGAGCCAAATATTTTTGCGAAACAATGCGTGCGTGATACTCTACGTGCGAAGCCGTAACGACACGTCCCGTAAGCTCACTGATGCGCAATGCACCACCCACCTCGTCAAGTGTACCATTGCTACGCAACTGGTCGGTAACGGTGAGCATATCGATAGGTCGTTGATAGGCAGCAAGATCGGCTATAGCCTTATATATTTTCTGATTGGCAGGATCGTAGAAACACTCGGGCTTGAGCATATCACAGATACGTGTATAGGCATCTTTTTCGAGCATCAACGCTCCAAGTACGGCTTCTTCGACTTCGGTATCTTGCGGGGGGAGCTTGCCTAACTCCGACATATTGGGCATATAGTTGGTCTCTTTTTTATTGCTTCGCGAGGTATATCGCTTCATAGGTGCCATAGGCTGTTTCTCCTTATTTTATTTTCGTTCGTTACAAAAATAGATAAAATAAGGCAATATACCATATATAATATACCGGTTTTTATCAATGATAATGGTGAATATTGCGTGAAAAGAGTCAATGTTGCAACGAGGTTGTTGCAATATTGAGCTAATAGATGTACTTTTGCATTGGTAAAAACAACGATAATATGATAACATTTCCCAATGCCAAAATCAATATAGGACTATACGTAACAAGTCGTCGTCCAGATGGTTATCACAATCTCGAAACACTATTCTACCCTATCGACTTGTGCGATATACTGGAAATAGTGCCATCGCAACGCAACGAAACAACTCTGTCAATAACCGGTATAACCGTTGATGGTGATGCCGAACAAAACTTGGTGATGCGTGCCTACCGATTGTTACAATCGCAATTTGCACTACCGGCTGTTGATATTCATCTACACAAAGTCATACCTTTTGGTGCCGGACTTGGAGGTGGATCGGCCGATGCCGCCTATACACTGCGTATGCTACGCGATATATTTCATTTGCCTCTCGATGACAAGCAATTGGCTACTCTGGCAGCAAAATTGGGTGCCGACTGCCCATTTTTTATATACAACCGCCCCCTTATAGCTACCGGTATTGGCGATTGCTTCGCTTCGACCGACCTATCGCTTAAAGGAAAATACATCGTTCTCGTTAAACCATCCATTGCCATCTCAACAGCCGAGGCGTATGCACACGTAACTCCGCAAACACCTCTCAATCCACTCGAAGAGGCTCTTCACAAAGAACTTACTGAATGGAAGCATTGCATAGCAAACGATTTTGAGAAGAGTCTGTTTCCGGCACATCCTCGCATAGCAGCTATTAAACAACACCTATACGATATGGGGGCCATATACGCCTCTATGTCGGGTTCCGGCTCTTCGGTATTTGGTATCTTCGACCAACCTATCACTGCTGGTGAAACGTTTGACGACTGCTTTGTATGGGCAGGAGAGTGTAAAGTGTAACTGACTTTATGACACATAGAGAATCATAAATAGATTTGGCAATATTTTTGTTATTTAATAATGTGGCTGCTTCATAAGGGTGGCTCAATTCAACATTGAATAATAAAACAAAACAGATATGAGCAAAAAGACAAAAGAAAAAGACCTGCAAGATATTGAGAATAAAGATATTAAAGCAGATAATATAGATACTGCGGCTACAGAAAATGCAGAATCGGAAACTACAACGGATGAAGAACTCCCCATTGAGGAGCAGGATGAGACTGCCAAACTGACAGCCGAAATTGATGACTTGAAAGCTCAAATAGACAAGCAAAAAGACGATTACTTGCGTTTGATGGCCGAATTTGACAACTATCGCCGCCGCACTATGCGCGAAAAGGCCGACTTGATAAAGACCGGCGGAGAGAGTTGTATGAAAGCCATACTGCCCGTAATAGATGACTTTGAGCGCGCTATGCAAGCTGTTAAAAACAGTAACGATGTAGATGCACTGAAAGAGGGAGTTTCATTGATTTATAACAAATTTCTCGCATATCTCGACCAAAATGGCGTGAAAGAGATGGAGACAATAGGTGCTGAATTTGATGCCGATAAACACGAGGCAATAGCCCAAATACCGGCACCTGCCCCCGAGCAAAAAGGAAAAATAATAGACTGCACCCAAAAGGGTTATACACTCAACGATGTTGTTATTCGCTTCCCTAAAGTGGTTGTAGCACAATAATATATGCATTATGGCTGAAAAAAGAGATTACTACGAAGTGTTAGGTGTTGCCAAATCGGCAACAGCCGATGAGATAAAAAAAGCCTATCGCAAAAAGGCTATACAATACCACCCCGATAAGTGGTCAACAGCATCGGAACAAGAGAAAAAAGATGCCGAAGAAAAGTTTAAAGAGGCTGCTGAAGCATACGAAGTGTTGAGTGATGAAAATAAGCGGGCTCGATACGACCAATTTGGTCATCAAGGTTTAGGTGGTCCCGGCGGGGGTGGATACAGCTACAACGGCTCAATGGACGACATCCTATCGCACTTGAACGATCTCTTTGGTGGTTTTGGTGGAGGTGGCAGCATCTTCGATAGTTTCTTTGGCGGTGGTGGCAGCAGCTATGGCAACAGCCGACAACAACGTGTGGGCGGTAACTTGCGTATGAATGTAAAACTTACACTCAACGACATTGCCAACGGATGCGACAAAAAACTGAAATACAACCGCTATGTGGCTTGTCAACATTGTAAAGGTACCGGTGCAAAAGATGGTACAGCCTTCACAACATGTAGCACTTGTAAAGGACAAGGTCGAGTGATGAGAGCGCAACGATCGATGTTTGGCGGTGTACAACAAGTAATTACCACTTGTCCCGACTGCGAAGGTGAAGGTAAGCGCATCTCAACCAAATGTCCGCATTGCAATGGCGAGGGTATCGTACGCAAAGAAGAAATAACAACAGTACACATCCCCGCAGGCGTAGTAGGTGGTATGCAAATGCCCATAGAAGGCAAAGGTAATGCACCTCGTCGCGGTGGAGAGTATGGCGATTTGTATCTCTTCTTTTCGGAAGAACAACACCCCGACTTCGAACGTCGCGGTAACGATATCGTATATAACCTCTTACTCGACTATCCCACTGCAGCTCTGGGTGGAACGGTAGAGATACCC
>JAFZDG010000235.1 GCA_017561285.1 Bacteroidaceae bacterium | reverse complement strand
CAGTGGCCATCTCGTGCCCATCGGCCAACGGTATTTTCAGATACGCCGATGCGTGCGGCGATATCTCTCTGCGAGTACCCGGAAAGGAAGAGCGCCTTGCCGATCTCGCGGTTGTTGTTGATTTTGGTCATAGCATTTCGGTTAAATCTGATACAAATATCGGGCGTGTGCGCAGAAAAATAAAGTATGTACATACGGCGTACACTTCTAATTGTGAAACAGCGAATTAGGGTGCAAATTTGCGGAAGAAACGAGCGAAGATGAAAAAGTTAAGTACCCAATTTTGTGTTAGCGATGACAGTGTGAACTGCTACGGCTACCGGTTGTTGTCGAGTGGCTTCATGCCCGAGCGTTATGAGCCCAAGATAGGCTTCTTGATGCACGACAGGGAAGAAGGTGTAGCAGTGAAGTGGGAAGACCTGCGGGTAGAGGGTGACAAGATATTTGCCACCCCTGTGGTGAATGACGTGAGCTTCCCGAAGTTGTTGCAAGAGATAGAAGAAGGCTTCTATGTAGGTGCCAGTGTAGGGCATATTGTTGCCCTTGAGTGGAGCGATGAACCCGAGATGAAGTTGGCCGGTCAGACCGGACCGACGGTAACGAAGTGGTATTGTCGAGAGATAAGTATAGTAGATATACCCGGCAACCACCACGCCCTCGCCAAGTTGTATGACGAGAACAAGAATGTGTTGATGGACCTGAGCGACAGATGCAATGACAACCTTTTTAAAAAACCAAATATGAGTCAAGTAAAACCCTTGAGTACGGCAGATTATGCCGTACTGAACCTCTCGGCAGATGCAACCGCCGAGCAGGTAAGTGCCGCTTTGCAGGCGCTGAGCGAGCGCGCCAAGCGAGCTGATGATGCCGAGAAGAAGTACAACGACTTGGTGTCGCAGTACGCCCAAGAACGTGTAGAGGCCATTGTCGCAGAAGCGCTGAAAGATGGTAAGATGTACCCTGCGATGGCCGAGCATTTGAAGAAGCACTATGCCGGTAACCCTGAGGCGTTGGCCGAGCTTGTTGCCACGATGCCGAAGCAGGTGCAAGTGAAAGATCTGACAGGTGACGAACAAGTACCTGCCGAGCTTGCCAGCAAGAGCTATCAAGAGCTCTTCGTAAGCGGCGAGTTGGAAACCATCAAAAACAAATACCCTAACTATTACAAGAAGCTCGAGGAGGAGCAGATCAATGGCTGAAATGAACAACAGTGTATCGAAGATACCCCAACACATTTTCCGCAACTATATTGTAGAGAAGTTGCGTGTGGTAAACCCCCACTTGGCGTACGCCACAGACGAGAGTGCTCAAGTGCTCGGCGGAGCAGTTGTCCACATACCCAATGCAGGAGCATCGCCCTCGGTAGTGAAGAACCGCAAGAGCTTCCCCGCCAGTGCTGCGTTGCGAGACGACTCAATGGTTATCTACCCTCTTGATGTCTACTCTACCGATCCTACACACGTGCCTTGGCACGAACAAAATGAAACCAGCTATAACAAGTTGGACAGTGTGCTGGGTGATCACGTGGCCACCCTTGCCGATACGGTAGGCGATAATATGTTCTACAACTGGGTGACCGGATATAACGGTCAGATGGGTGCAGTGAATATCCCCTCTACTCATATCATCAGCACCACCGGAACCAGCACCCCTGTGAAAGAAGCCGGCCAAACTGGCAGCCGCAAAGCCTTCACCTATGCCGACTTGCAGAACGCGCAAGCATTGATGAACAAGCAAAATGTACCCTTGACAGACCGCTACGCCTGTCTTGAGAGCTACCAATTGCAACAACTCATCACTTCGTTGTCTGGCAACCAAATGGCCGCCTTCCAACAATCGGCCGACCTCGCCAATGGTGTAATCGGTATGTTGTGCGGATTCAAGATTCTCGAACGCTCACGCGTGTTGGTGTTCACCTCGGCAGGTGTACCCAAATTGCCCGGCGAAGCCTTTGCCGCCAGTGACAATGTAGGCGCATTGTGTTGGCAAAAGAATAGTGTAGCGAAAGCATTGGGCGAGACCAAGTTATTCCGCAACGCTGACGATCCATTGTATTATGGTGACGTAATCAGCGCTCTTGTGAAGATGGGTGGCCGTTGTCGCCGAGCCGACTGGGCCGGTCTTGTAGCCATTGTACAAGCTTCGGCATCATAAAAGAGATAATTCATGTCTGTTGTAATGTGTGTCAAGACGGTGGGAGCTATGGCGCGATGGTGCGCCATAGCCACCGTTGTAACGCTACTCCTTGTGAGCTGTCGAAGCAGTAGAGAGGTGATGCAGCAGGTAGATACGCACACCTTTGAGCGCCGTATAGACACCCTTGTAACGGTGCCCGGCGGAGAAGCTCGGATGATTGCCGATGTGTCGGTAATCGATGGCAAGTTGACCATCGGCTCTACAGAGACCAGCGGCGAAGGTATAGCGTTGAGCACCCGTATCGAGCGCTGCGGAGAAGGGCAATACCAACTGGTGGTAGATGCAGCTGTGGAGGAGCGAGAAGTTGCCGTACAGATACACGAAGAGACAACAGAAGTGAGAGAGAATAGGAGTGAAGAGCACCATCACGACAGCAGCGGTGTGCCGCTGTGGGCAGTGGTGGGAGTAGTAGCGATAGTGTTAACTTTAATATTATATGTAAGATGGATGAGATAATGCGAGAGAAGTGCCGTGCGTACTTCAAGGCGGCGAATAGAGCCGAAGTTGTGTATGTGGCCGGAGATAAGTTGTTTATTGACGAAGGTGCTGCGCGTTCGTATGGCGAAGTTGTGAAAATAAAGCGTACGGATGTGATCGCGCCCAAAGAGGCCGAAGAGGTGTTGAACGCTAAAATTGAGTTGTGATGCCATTCCCCGGTGTGAAAGTAAAAATTGGCAACAACAACTTGTTGGCCAATGTGAGTGTACCCGATGCGGTTCCTGCGATTGTAGCGATAGGCACGTTGACCGGCGTGCACAAGTTGTATGGTCCGGAAGATTATCCATCGGATAGTACGGCAGGCAACCAAGCCTTTGTTGAGGAATTTTATAATGAGGTGGGCGGCCGAACCCCGTTGCTGTATATGGAGTATGGCGGTGCCACCAGTACAGAGTTACCCGCCGCCATCAAGAAGATGTGCGAGTTACACCCAGAGGTGAACTTAATAGCTGCGATTGAAGGACCTGTAACACACACCTTCACGAAGAATGGAGCATTGTGCGATAATGTCGTGAGCCACGTAACCGCCTTGAAGCCCATTTTGGAAGCCCGCCAAGCAGCCGGGCATCCTGTTCGAGTATTCTTACCCGGACACCTTGATCCAAGCAAAGTAGAGAGCGGCATCAGCTATGTACCCAAGAATGCAGGCAACGGCTATGTAGCCATTGTGTTGGGCAGCGCCTATGACAACGGTAGGCCCTCTGTGGGTGTGGCATTGGGACGCGCCACAAAGGTAGCTGCGCATGTGAAGTTGGGCGATGGCACTTACGGCCCATTGGCCATCAGCGAGGTATATTTTGGCGGCGAAGAT
>JAFZDG010000234.1 GCA_017561285.1 Bacteroidaceae bacterium | reverse complement strand
TCGATACGAACAGGTGTACCGGTCTTCATACGACCTACGGTAACACCCATTTGTGCCAACTGTTCGGACAAACCATAAGAGGCCGGCTCCGACACACGACCACCGGGCAACTGCGTGCGACCTATGTGCATCAGTCCATTCAAGAAAGTACCATTGGTAAGTACCACGCTGCGGGCTTTGAATGTAACGTCCATACCGGTAATCACGCCACGCACCTCGCCATCTTCTATAACAAGCTGTTTTACAAAGTCTTGCCACACATTTAGGTTGTCGGTATTCTCTATAATAGACCTCCACTGCTCAATGAATCGAGCTCTATCGCTTTGCGAACGCGGGCTCCACATGGCAGGGCCTTTTGAACGATTGAGCATTCTGAATTGTATAGCTGTCATATCGGTTACAATACCCATCTGACCTCCAAGAGCATCTATTTCTCTCACAATCTGACCTTTAGCTATACCACCAACAGCAGGATTACAGCTCATTTGCGCAATCTTGTTCATGTCGTGGGTAATAAGAAGCGTTTTGGAGCCCAAGTTGGCAGCCGCGCAAGCAGCCTCACATCCGGCGTGACCGGCTCCTACCACAATTACGTCATATTCAAAATTCATCGTTCTACGATATTACATTCAAAATTAAGTATTTTGATCCAAAAAAACAAATCAACAGCGACAGACATTACATTGCAATCATTGCAAGAGCCTCATTCTCACAACGTTCCATTATTTCGCGCTCGCCTTCGCCTTTATCATTTATTCCACACAAATGCAGCACGCCATGTATAATGACACGATGCAACTCGCGCTCATACGGCTCAGACACCAGCTCGGCATTGGTTGCAATCGTATCGAGACTGATAAACAAATCGCCCGAAATAGTACGCTCGGAACTATAGTCAAACGTAATGATATCGGTGTAATAATCGTGCTGCAAAAAGGCCCTATTGACCTCGATAATGCGCTCGTCATCGCAAAATATATAGGTTATATCGCCACAACGCTTACCATAATGAGCCGCTACACGATGCACCCAATCGGCTATCTGACGGCGGTCGATATTGGGCATTTCAACGTTTTGTACTGTAAAACTAATAGACATAGTTATCTGGGTTGCAATTACAAATGCAAAGGTAAAATATATATCACAAAAAGCATCTATCCGAAGAAGAAATATGCCACCATAATGCCCGAAATAGCACCTATAACATCGGCCAAAAGGGCATATCCTACGGCATAACGAGTTTTCTTTATGCCTACACTACCAAAGTAAACAGCCAGAATATAGAAGGTAGTATCGGTAGAACCTTGCACCGTAGCAGCCACGCGAGCCACAAACGAATCGACACCATACGTGGCCATACAATCTACCATCATACCACGCGAACCACTACCGCTAAGAGGCTTCATAAGGGCGGTGGGTAAAGCTTCAACAAACGAAGTATCAAGCCCACACATGGCCACACACCAACTCACAGCATCTACAACGTAATCCATTGCTCCGGAGGCACGAAAAACGCCAATGCCTACAAGTATAGCCACCAAGTAAGGAATAATCATTACGGCCGTTTTAAAGCCCTCCTTGGCTCCTTCTATAAAGCTCTCATATACATTGATGCGCTTTACCAATCCGGTCGTTACAAAAGCAACGATAATGGTAAATAGCAAGGCATTGGCAGCAAAAGTAGAGTAGAGTTGCATTTGCTCTTGCGACAATTGCGAAAAGAAGTACATAATGCCCCCTATCACACTCACCAAACCCACAGCCCACGCAACCAGCACACGATCTATCTTGATACGCTGCTTGATACACAGTGCCGTAAGCCCCACAAATGTAGCTATGAAGGTAGCTATGAGTATAGGTATAAAGACATCGGAAGGATTGGCTGCTCCCATTTGCGCACGATAGGTCATAACACCGATAGGCACAAGCGTAAGCCCCGAGGCATTGAGCACCAAAAACATAATCATCGCATCGGTTGCAGTATCTTTCTGCTCATTCAGCTCTTGCATTTCGCGCATAGCCTTCAATCCCAGCGGTGTGGCTGCATTGTCCAACCCCAACATATTGGCCGATATATTCATAAACATAGATCCAAGGGCAGGATGACCTTTGGGTATGCCGGGGAAAAGACGCGAGAACAGGGGACTCATAGCCCGCGAAAAGACCGATATCAAGCCGGCATTCTCACCCACCTTCATCAAGCCCAACCACAAAGAGAGGACTCCGGTCAGTCCCAATGAAATGTCAAAGGCTGTCTTGGCCGATGCAAACGAGGCATTCATAATGTCCGACCAGATGGTAAGATTGCCGGCAAAGATTGTCTGACACAAAGCCACAACAAAGGCTATAACAAAGAAGGCAATCCAAATATAGTTAAGTACCATAATGCAATTTTTTGGAGGTGAGCTATACAATTAAGCATATCAACACCAAAATTAAAAATTTTATCCCGAAAGTCATTGCGAATGGAGAGAAAAGCAAAGGGAGAAGAGAATTTTAAGATTTATAAACAATTCCGAATTTTCCGCCGGGAAATGACGAAGACGCAAAAACAGACATACTTTGTTGTATTTCAAATATTTAATATCGAATTAACCCTTCTGAGATTTCGATATTTATTTCTTCTCGCATACCAGAGCGTAAAAAACCGACTCCCGAAGGAGATTTTTTCGACTATTTTCTCATAACTTAGTCGCCAAAGAGAAAATGACCACTATGAGTGCCGAAAAACTGAAAGCCCAACTATTGGCAGCTGCCAACGCGACCAAAGCTCGCGACCTATTGAGATTTTTCAAAACCGGTAAAGGGGAGTATGGCGAAGGCGACCTCTTTATTGGGGTGACAGTTCCCACCAACCGCGCCATCACTCGACAATATCTGCACCTACCGGTCGAACAGCTCATCCCCCTACTCCGCTGCGATATTCACGAAGTAAGGCTGTCGGCCCTCATCTGTATGGTCGAGCAGTACAAGTCGCGCCGCACCTCCGAGCAGCAACGACAAGAGATAGTAGATACCTACATTGCCAATACTCGTTACATCAACAACTGGGATTTGGTAGATCTCTCGGTCTATCACATCATCGGAGCACACCTGCAACATCGCGACCGATCGCTGTTATATCGGTGGGCACAGAGCTCTTCGCTCTGGGAGCAACGAATGTCTATCGTTGCCACTATGTGGTTTATTCGTCAAGGCGAATACGACGACACCATAAGGCTTGCCGAGCAACTGTGTAACCATCCACACGACCTCATACAGAAAGCTGTTGGTTGGCTCCTGCGCGAAGTTGGCAAACGCGACATAAACCCTCTTACCGATTTCCTCGACACACACTACACCACCCTACCCCGCACACTGCTGCGCTACGCCATCGAGCGACTTCCGGTCGAACAGCGCAAGCATTATATGGCGCGCAAGGCTTAGAATCCGGGCAGCGTAATATAAAGGGTAGGCAGGAGCAACAAAAAGCCCACAACGAGCATTAGCAGTATAAATTTCCATATCCATTTTACCCATTGCTCATAGGGTATTTTGGCCACCGACAGCACAGCCATCAACACGCCCGAACAAGGGGTAATCATATTGGTAAATCCATCGCCAAACTGGAATGCCAAGACGGTTGATTGTCGTGCAATTCCTATCATATCGGAGAAGGGTGCCATAATAGGCATCGTTACCGCTGCCTTAGCCGAAGCCGAGGGTATAAAGAGGTTGATAAAGGTCTGAATGCCATACATCATAGCGAGAGCCGCCTCGCGACCACTATTTTCGAGCGACGAAGCCATAGCCGTTAGCATCGGATTGATTACCTCGCCATTCTCCAATATTACGATGATGCCCGCAGCAAAACCTATAATGAGTGCGGCCGAAAAGATATCTTTGGCTCCGGCTATAAACTCTTTGGCAATGTCGTCGGCCGAGTAGCCTGCCGAAAATCCGGCTGCGATACCCAACGCCATAAAGAGCGCACAGATCTCGGGCAGATACCAACCATAACCCATAGCGCCCACCACCAAAAACAAGATGGTGAAAAGCAACATATTGAGTATATACATCTTGTCCGACACACGCAAAGCCAACACCGATACCACCGCATACAACGCAGTCAACACCCACATCAAGTAGGGGGTAGAAAACTCACTTTGCCCCACCTTTATCACACAATCGGCGGCATAAAATATCGAGAAAAGTACCAACACAACCATCACGATGGCAAAGCATATCCAGGCACGTTTGCCACCTCCACGCACAACAGCTATTTCTGTTTCTTGCTCCTCAGTGGCAACAACGGCAGGCTCTCGCTTCACCTTATTGGCATACCATAGCACAAAGGCTATGCTGATGGTCATAAGCACCACCCAGCACACCGTACGGTACTCTATACCCGAGAAAAGCGGCAAATCCGACATATCTTGCGCTATACCTATCGTGAACGGATTGAGCATAGCTCCCGCAAAGCCTACGTGCGCTGCCACATATACCATACACACACCCACAAAGTCATCATACCCCAACGAACGTGCCAACGGTATCACTACGGCGACAAAAGCAATAGTCTCCTCACTCATACCAAACACTGCGCCAAACAAGCCGAAGAGCAACATAATAAGCACAATCACAATATTGCCTACTCCCAGCTTGCGCACTGCCCCATAACGCTCCAGCCTGCGCACCTTCGTTATAAACTTCATGATGCCGTCATCTACGGCTTTGGTACTATTTATCACCCAGAAGGCACCTCCTATTATCAGCACAAAAGCTATGATACCAGCTTGGCGACTGAAGCCCTCGTACAAGGCCGAAAAGAGTTGCCACGTTTGTGCATTGCCTCCCGGGACTATCCATGTTGCTATTACACACAATACCAAAACCGAGAAAATAATAACGTAAGTGTTGGGAACTTTAAACTTTGCCATAATGCTTTTTTATTTTTACGCTGCAAAGATAGCATACAGCAACCCAATACACCTCAACAATACCCAAAAAAGTGGGGCTGATAGCACCCTAATAGAAAATATTTTTTTACTTCTCCTATTTTCAACCACTTAAAAACGCACCTAATAGGTGGGTAATAGATTTTTATTAATCGCACCATCACCGTAAACACCCCTATCTACATCCTATAAACACACCACTGCATCGAGCTATCTCTACCACACTACCCCAAAGGGGGGGGATAATAGGTACCTAATAGATTTTTATTTTTTACTTCGTTTATTTTCAACTGTTTAAAAACGCACCTAATAGGTGGGTAATAGATTTTTATAGACCGCACCTCGCTTGTAAACACCCCCATTTACCCCCATAAAACACCACCACTGCCGGGTATAAAGCCGGCAGTGGTGGTAGAAGTATAATAAGGCTATCCGGTTTCTATCGCTTCATATGATCTATGTTGTAGTGTAGTCCCCTACTCTCTTTGCGTTCCATAGCCTGACGCATAATGAGATAGCCGGTATTGATCATATTGCGTAGTTCGCATATCTCTTTCGAGGCCTTGCTACGCTTAAAGAGGCTCTCGGTCTCTTCGTAGAGTATATCCAAGCGCACCCATGCACGTTTCAGGCGCAAGTCCGATCGCACTATACCCACATAGGTACTCATTATTTGGCATACCTCTTTGGCGCTTTGGGTTATGAGCACCATCTCTTCGGTGGGTACTGTACCCTCGGCATTCCATTCGGGTATTTCGTAGCAGTAGTCATAGTCGCCCAGGTTGGCCATCGCGTGCTTGGCTGCGGCATCGGCATACACAACAGCTTCTATGAGCGAATTGGAAGCCAGACGGTTGCCGCCATGCAATCCGGTACAAGCACACTCGCCCACTGCATACAAACGGTTGATCGATGAGCGAGCATCGAGATCTACCAATATACCGCCACACAGATAGTGGGCTGCAGGTGCTACTGGTATATAGTCGCGGGTAATATCTATACCCAGGCTCTTACATTTCTCATAGATATTGGGAAAGTGCGCACGTGTTTCGTCCGGATCCTTGTGTGTTACATCCAGGTACACGTGGTCTTCGCCTCGGTTTTTCATTTCGTTGTCTATGGCACGCGCCACTATGTCGCGAGGGGCAAGCGACAATCGCTCATCATACTTGTGCATAAACTCTTTGCCATCGCAGGTGCGCAACACGCCTCCATAGCCCCGCATAGCCTCGGTAATGAGGAAGCTGGGACGGTCGCCGGGATGATACAATGCCGTAGGGTGGAATTGTATAAACTCCATATCCTTTACCGTACCCTTAGCTCTATACACCATTGCTATACCATCGCCTGTAGCCACAAGCGGGTTGGTTGTCGTATGATATAGTGCGCCCACACCTCCGGTAGCCATTACCGTCACTCGCGACAAGAAGGTATCTACACAGCCTGTTGCAAGGTCCAACACATAGGCTCCATAGCACTCTATATCGGGGGTTTGGCGGGTTACTGTCACGCCCAGATGGTGTTGTGTGAGTATCTCTATGGCAAAATGCTTGTCGTAAACGGTTATATTGGGATGACGGCGTACGGCATCTATCAGGCTGCGTTGTATCTCGGCTCCCGTATTGTCTTTGTGGTGCAGAATGCGAAACTCCGAGTGACCTCCTTCGCGATGCAAGTCAAACTCTCCATTCTCGTTTTTGTCAAAATCTACACCCCAACTTATCAACTCCTCTATCTGTGCCGGAGCTTCACACACCACCTTTTCCACCGCCTTGCGGTCGCTCAGGTAGTCGCCGGCTATCATAGTATCTTCTATATGCTTGTCGAAGTTATCTACAAGCATATTGGTAACGGAGGCTACTCCTCCCTGTGCATAATAGGTGTTGGCTTCTTCCAACTCACTTTTACACACCAATGCCACTGTGCCTCTATGGGCTACCTTCAGGGCAAAACTCATTCCGGCTAT
>JAFZDG010000233.1 GCA_017561285.1 Bacteroidaceae bacterium | reverse complement strand
GTTACAGTTCGGCAACTGTTCCGCCCGTATATACACTTCGCGATGCCAAAGGCAAAGTTATACGCACTATCGAAGACAACGCCAAAGTGGTTGAGGCCGTAGAAAAAACCAACATTCCGGCTCGCGAGTTCTTTACCTTCGACAATGGCAAAGGCTATATGCTCAACGGTTTTATGGTAAAACCTTATGACTTTGATGCCAACAAGCAATACCCCGCAGTATTGATACAATATAGCGGTCCCAGCTCACAAGAGGTACTCAACAATTGGGAAATCGATTGGTATCACTATCTTGCCAATCAAGGTTTTGTGGTAGTATGCGTAGATGGTCGTGGTACAGGCGGACGCGGTAAGGCTTTCGAAAGCATTGTTTATCAAAATCTTGGTCGCTACGAAACCGAAGACCAATTGGCCGCAGCCCGCTACGCAGCTTCATTACCCTACGTTGATGGTAGCAACATCGGTATTTGGGGATGGAGCTTTGGTGGTTATGAGGTACTTATGGCACTCACTACCGGTAACGGCACATTCAAA
This sequence comes from Bacteroidaceae bacterium, assembly GCA_017561285.1. Taxonomy (GTDB): domain Bacteria; phylum Bacteroidota; class Bacteroidia; order Bacteroidales; family Barnesiellaceae_A; genus Barnesiella_A. The sequence goes on along the minus strand of JAFZDG010000233.1, from coordinate 1,573 downwards.
GCCGGTGTCTCAATTGCCCCCGTTACCGACTGGCGTTACTATGACTCTATTTATACCGAGCGTTATATGCGCACTCCCAACGAAAATCCCGATGGATATAAGAATGGTGCGCCTATCACCCACGCAGCCAACTTGCAAGGTAGCTTACTGATTGTTTCGGGTACAGCCGATGACAACGTACACATAAGCAACACAATGGAGATGACAGCAGCCCTTATTGAGGCAAACAAGCAATTTGATATGATGATTTACCCCAACCAAAATCATAGTATCAGAGGCACAAATTCACGCTATCACATCTACACATTGGTGTGCAATTTCTATAAAGAGAAACTCAAATAAACGATGCTCGATCTTATTGCCATTGTAGGCCCTACAGCATCGGGCAAGACAACTCTTGCCGTAGCACTTGCCAAGAGAATCGGGACTGAGGTTATCAGTGCCGATTCTCGGCAACTTTATAGGGGTATGGATATAGGCACAGGCAAAGACCTGGACGAGTACACAATCGATGGTGAAACAATACCCTATCACCTCATTGACATTTGTCCGGCCGGCTATCGGTATAACCTCTTTGAGTATGTGCGCGATTTCAATGCAGTATATGCCGACATCAAAGCACGTGGCAAGCAACCACTGCTTTGTGGCGGAACAGGCCTCTATGTAGAGACCGTTCTCAAAGGCTACTCACTCCCACCGGTTCCCGAGAATAAGGCTCTGCGCGAATCGTTGCAAGAGAAATCACTGGACGAACTGGCCGAGATGTTGCGAAGTTATAAAACGCTACACAACACCACCGACATAGATACTTGCAAAAGAGCCATCAGAGCCATCGAAATTGCCGAGTTCTACAGCCGTCAAGAACCGGAGCTACTCGAACCCCGCCCTTTGCAAAACAGCCTCATCGTGGGCGTGAACATAGATCGCGAGCTACGTCGTGCCAAGATAACCCGCCGACTGCACGAGCGCTTGAAAGAGGGTATGGTCGAAGAGGTAAAATCGCTGCTTGACAGCGGTATAGAACCCGAGTCGCTCATATACTACGGATTGGAATATAAGTTCCTCACCGAATACATCATAGGACACACCACCTACGACGAGATGGTAGAACGATTGGAGATAGCCATACACCAATTTGCCAAAAGACAGATGACATGGTTTCGCGGGATGGAACGCCGCGGACACACTATACGCTGGATAGACGCAACCCTACCTACCGATGAGAAGGTGGACATCATAGAACAGTGGATAAAAGAACAAGAAAAACAGCAGTGATACTGCCCATATAAATACGTAAATAAAGATATATAATTTCAGTAGATGGCCTTACCGTCGAATTTGGCGGTACTACCCTATTTCAAGACATATCATTTGTTATCAACGAAAAAGACCGCATAGCCCTTATGGGTAAAAACGGTGCCGGAAAATCGACACTCCTAAAGATTTTGGCAGGTGTGCGCCAACCCACTCGTGGCAGTGTATCGGCTCCTAAAGATACTGTTATTGCCTACCTGCCTCAGCATCTTATGACCGAGAACAGCCGCACCGTCTTTGAGGAGACTTCGCAAGCCTT
>JAFZDG010000232.1 GCA_017561285.1 Bacteroidaceae bacterium | reverse complement strand
ACCTGCGATGAGGTGGCGATATTCGGGTTCGATATTTTCTACCATGTCTTGTGCGAGCTGCTCGGGTGTCATACCCTCGGTGTTGGAGAGTATAGATAGTAGTTCGCGGTGTTCTTGACTACCGGGAGTGATACCGAGTTCGGCAGCAAGACCATTGGTGTATTGGTCGGTCATGCGCAGACGACCGCCGAGAGCAATGTAGCGAGCTATGTATTGCTCAATGGTATTGATGGGTTGTTTCTCTACAGCCTGTGCAATACCGTTGCGGAGGGGATTTTCGGCCTCACGTTCGGCAGCTATTTGTCGGTTACGCTCGGCGAGGTAGCGGTCGATGTCGGCAATCTCGGCAGTTGTACGATTGATAATGCCGAGAGCCTCGGAGCGAGTGGTTTGTAGGGCTTCGTTGTACTTACGCTCTTCGCGCTTCATCTGTGCATAGTCGGGATAGCGTGATGCGTCAAAGGGTTTAACCTTGGCGTTAAGAGCCTTTTGTGCTATGTCGCGCTCTTTGGTGAGAATGCCTTTGCGCCATTGAGCATATTGGTCGGCTTCTTCGGCTCCGCGACGTTGTGTGATGGCGTTGATAGCATTGCTTGTTGGGAGTGTGGCTATGTGCTCGTCGAATTGCTCGTCGGATAGTTGGTCGGTGGTGAGGGTGCCGGTAGGGGTTGTAGGGGCTTTAGAGTCTATAACGTCGGCAGAGGCAGTCTTGGTAGATTGTGTAGCAACTTGGTCACTTACTTGGTCACTTGTGGGAGAGTCGTTAAGGCCAATAGGGGCATTAAGGTCTGTAGGGGCAGAGGGTTGCTCGGTTGTGGGGGTTGTTTGCTCGGTTGATTGAGCGACTTCGGCTTGTGCTTGTGCTTGCTCGGCGTTGATGAGGTTTTGTACCGGCGTGTATATACGAGCGGTAGTCTCATCGATGAGTTGCTGTGTGGGTGTAACAGTACCGGGTACGATGTCTTCGGCAACGGCTTGTTGGATGATCCATTGTCCATCGGGCGACTTGGTGCGTACTTGGTAGATGTTGCCGGCAGGGAGTGTGGCGATTGTTCTACCATCGGGCAAATTGTCGATGTCGGCAGTACCCGATACAAGATATCCGTCTTGACTTTTGAATTTGACCTTGATAGTATAGTCGGAGTCGCGGAGTGCGTTGGCTTGGATGTCGGCCATAACAGCCTCGGCTTGCGGTGCTACGCTCTCTTTGAGGCCTTTGATAAGCGCGTTGTAGTTGGTACCGGCTACAACATAGTCGCGCTGTATGGAGAGGTCGTTGAATCGGTATTTGATTTCTTCGAGAGCCAACACAGCCTGTTGTTCGTAGGGCGATAGTTCGTTAAACTCCGCATCGGTGTAAGGTTTCTCCGCAAGCGTACGCGCCTCGGGAGAGAGCGAATTTTCAATCTCGGCACTACGGATAGCGAGGGCGCGCATGGTGCGTGTGATAGAAGATACCCACTTACTTGCCTCTTGCGGACGGCTTGTGGCAATGTTGTTGAGTGCATTAATCTCGGTATCGGTGTAGTGGAGCGTATCTATGTTTTTCTTGGCTTGTGCAAAAGCCTTGTTGACATCGCGGTGTATTTTGCCCGATGCGATACCACCGGCAGCCCCCATAAAGAGCGAGATAGCCCCTGTAGTGATGGCTGTGTCGATGAGGTTGTCAAGGTCGAACACATAGTTCTCGCTATTGGGATCGAGCGAAGAGTCTCCCACAAAAATGGCGTTGAGTGTTTGGTCGAGGATTTCTTCGCCATACTCAGCAACCGGGCCTTGCCAACTTGTCGCTTTAACGAATTCTCCAAAGCCATTGCGCCGGAAACTTTCGCGTAGGCGATTGTACCAGCGAGGCGATTGTAGGTTCTTGAAGACGGCATTAGCCCCTTTGCCCATGAGACCACCTATTTTGTTGGTGATAAATTGAATGCCTTCGCCAAAAGAGGACTCGGTGAGGTTGGTGATGAATCCCGAAATAAGGCCTTTGGTAATAGCATCGGCAGTATTGTCGGCATCGATGCGACCGGTATAGTCGAGTGCTCCATCCTCGCCGGGGT
>JAFZDG010000231.1 GCA_017561285.1 Bacteroidaceae bacterium | reverse complement strand
GTATAATCATAGAAGGCAAACACTTTGAGACCTTGACAAAGACCTTTACCTATACCAATCACAAACGAGCCATTATGACCGAAGGGTTGTTGATACACCACCCCGACAACTATGATGGAAACTTTGCTAAGGACGAACCTATATACTACACCATTGTACCAAAAAAGAAAAATGCAACTGTAACCTTCAACCTTGCACTGATAGATAAGGCTACGGGCAACAACCTCAATGCCGGTGTAAACGATGAGTTTTTGCTCTACTCCAAGACACTCGACTACTATAAAGATGGCGAAGAGAACATAGCCGGCGTAGATGAGTTTGACTGTACGTTCTATCCCGTAGACGAAAACTACTGGAAAACATCGACCAACGGTCGTGTAATGATGTTTATGCCCAAAAGGCCCGATGCCCCCGCCCAAACAGGCCACTACAACATCTATCTCAAGACCAATGCAGCTATAAGTGACGATATTGTACGTATATCATCGAACCAATCGACATCTCTATCGGCTCACCCCGACAAGCAAGGACAGAGCTATATAGGCAACTCATATCGTTCGTCAATCTTCGAGTTGCGAACCTATCGCCCCTTCCGATTCTCGGCTCAGGTAAATGGTATAGGTAGCTCGGCCGACGGCACCAATGAAGAGACCGAAGACCGCATAGAGCTTACTTACGAGCCTAATCAAGAGGTTGACATAACACTGGATGTAACCAGTTTCCAGGGAGCCGATGGCAAGAGTGTCGATCCGTTTGGCAACGAATTTGAGATATACATAGATGCCCCTATGCTCAGAATAGACGAAAACCGACTTGCCGAGTGCAACCTAACGACCAACAAGCTATACCGCCACCCCACCATAGCCAACCGATTTGTATATAAAGTAGAATCGACACGCGAAGCCGAACGTGCCTACGGTTATGACGATGCAGCCAAATACGACGTGACAGGACAAGCCAATCAGAGAGGCGAGCGTAAACGTCTGCCGTTTATAACCAACCGCATCACATCGGCAGGCGATATAAAAATAAGCTCGGACAAAGATATGGTTGTGTTCTATGACAAAACATTCAGAATAACCAACGAACACATAACCGGCACAATACAATATAGAGACCAATCGAACACCTTACACAATGTACCTAAAAACTCGTTTGTTGTCTTTGCACGTACATCGGACGGCGTTCGCATCGGTTCTATTATGGTATCGGATAATGGTAGTTACAGCCTTAATCTCCGCGCCGAGTATTCTTTCTCCTGGGACTTGGATGAGATAGAGTTTGACTATACCGACAGCGAAGGCAATGTATATGACCTACAAATAAGCAGTTTGGCTACACTTTACAGCAGCCCCAATGTAATACTCACACCCGCCGCAGACAATCCTTAACAGATGTAACTCACTATGAAACAATTGTTTATCATAGCAACATTTGTAGTTGGCATCCTATCGGCAATGGGACAAACTACCTTTCCTCTACCGGCTGTTCCCGATACTTTGACAACACGAACCGATCGAGCCAACTACTTGGCACTACACTACTGGGACAATATAGACTTCAATGACTCTACGCTCATTGGTAATGAAGATATTTCGGAGCAGGGATTTTGCAATTTTATCAGTATTATGCCCTATGTAACGCAACAACGCGAGGCATTTGACGTTTTTGTACAAGGCATTACCTGTAATAAAAAGGCACAAGACTACTTTATGGCAATAGGACAAAAGTATCTTGCCGAGCCACAATCGCCGGTATATAACGAAGCACTTTATATCGTACTACTCGAAGCAATAACATCGATGGACCACCTATCGGTTAGCGATAGCGAAAAGTACAATTTTATGCTTCGCATGGAGAAGCGCAACCAAGTAGGAACCGTAGCTTGCGACTTTGAATTTATGCTACGAGATGGCACATACAACCGTCTGCACAACATCAACGCCCCCTATACACTTATTTTCTTTGGAGATCCCGATTGCGAAATATGTAACAAAGTCAAAGAGCAGTTGCAAGAGTCGCTCTATATAAAGTTGAAATTTATTGGAGGCTATCTCACAATATTATCGGTATGCGTTGAAGGTAAAACAGCTAAATGGCAAGATACACCTGCTCCCGAAGGATGGATAGATGCCTGCGATGAAAATTGCACCATCTATGACCAACTGCTATACGACATACCCGGATTACCATCACTCTACCTGCTCGACAAAGACCACCGAGTGGTGCTACGCGATGTAAACGTAGAAACCGTAGAGCGATATTTCAGTAGAAACTAATGAGGATATGAAGATAACGCTTGCATTTGATTCGTTTAAGGGTTCGTTGTCATCAAATCAGGTGGCCGAAGCTTTTGCAGCAGGGTTGCACGCTTGTGTACCGGATTGTGAAATACAGAAAGTGGCCATTGCCGATGGTGGTGAAGGAACGACCGAAGCCCTTGTGGAGGCATTGAATGGAATGTATGCCGAAGTAGAGGTACACAATCCTATCGGTAACGTCATTACAGCACAATATGGCATTATAGACAATGGGGCAACAGCAATCATTGAGATGGCTCAAGCAAGCGGTCTTACTCTCCTTGCCCCCGGCGAACGCAACCCTCTCGTAACATCGACCTACGGAACCGGCGAAATGATACTGCACGCTCTCAATCGCGGCTGTCGCAACTTTCTCATAGGTATAGGTGGTAGTGCCACCAATGATGGGGGTATGGGTATGCTCTCGGCTTTGGGCTATCGTTTTCTCGACAAGCAGGGTAATCAACTGATAGGCAATGGAGCATCGCTGATGGAGATAGCCTCTATTGATGACACCCGGCTACATCCGGCCATACGCGAAGCTCGCTTTACAGTAGCTTGCGATGTCACCAACCCGCTCTATGGCAAGAATGGTGCTGCCTATATCTTTGCACCGCAAAAGGGTGCAGATGCCATAATGGTACAACTACTCGACAACGGCTTGCGCAACTATGCACAAGCAATAGAACAATATAATGGTTGCGACATTGCCAATTTGCCCGGTGCAGGTGCGGCCGGAGGATTGGGAGGCGGATTTAAAGCTCTACTTAACGCCCGGCTCGTACCGGGTATTAAGATGATATTGGATGCTATCAAGTTCGACCAAATCATTGCCGGCAGTTCATTGGTCGTTACCGGCGAAGGATGTATTGACAACCAAACCCTTATGGGTAAAACACCCGGCGGTGTACTACAAGCAGCATCGCAACAAGGCATTCCGGTGGCAGCCATTGGTGGTAAAGTATTGTTGTGCGATGAATTGAAAAATAGTAACTTTGCAGCCATTATACAGGCAACACCCCACGATATGCCTCTTGAGGAGGCTATGCTACCCGAAGTTGCCAAAGAGAATGTGCGAAAAACAGCCATTCGCACAGCTCAATTGTTTAAATTATAGAAATAGGCTTATATGAAAGAGATATACTTGGCAGGAGGTTGCTTTTGGGGCACTCAGCAATATATAAAACAGATAGACGGAGTGATAGAAACAGAGGTAGGATATGCCAACGGCTCAACCCCATCTCCCACCTACGAGGAGGTATATACCGACCAAACGGGATATGCCGAAACAGTACGTATCAAATATGACGAAGCAAAAATAGGTCTCGATTTGATTCTTGAGCTATACTTTCGTTCAATAGATCCCACTTCACTCAATCGTCAGGGAGCCGATTGCGGCACACGATACCGTACGGGGATTTACTACACCACACCTCACGATCTGCCCATTATAGAGCAGGTATATAGAAACGTAGAGGCACAATACGACACACCACTTGCAGTGGAGATAGAGCCACTACACAATTTCTATGCAGCAGAGGAGTATCATCAAGACTACTTAGAAAAGAATCCGCAAGGATATTGTCATATACCACGCGCACTCATAGCAAGGGTAAAAGAGTTGTCACAATCGGCTAAAGCTAACGAATAAGATACCACTCATACTCTACACCATCGTGCGACACATCGACACGCAAAAATTCGGCCGGTGTGTCGGTATGACTGTCTGAGATAGCACCAACAATGGTATAGCGCACACTACCCACATAGATGTCTTCTCGGTAATGATCGTGCCCTTGAAGCACAAGCGTTACCCGATGCTCCTCAAACAAATCGGCAAGTGAAAGAGACTCCTCAATAGGTATATTGCCCGATGTTGTTTGCGAATTGTCGGTATAGAACAGATTGGTATGCGTAGAAATGATACAGTGACGATAGAGATGGCGATGCGTGGCAATGAAATTTCGGAGCCATGTATGTTGCTTCGATCCCAGCGTACCGGTAGCCGAGTCGAGCACAATATATAAATCTTTACCTCCGCTTGTGTTCACAACCCAATAATATACCGAGGGGCCTATCTTTTCGCTATACTCATCCCATCCCGCAAAGTAGGTATCATGATTGCCCAATACAAGATGAATATCTTGATTGTATCGCTGTGTTGCAGGATTGTATGACATAGCATCGAGAAAAGCCGGCAACAAACTATGCTTGCTCGTATAATCGCCTAAAACAATACCAAAGAGAGCCGAACTGTCATTGCGCAGCACATTGAGATAATGAGTAAAGCGATCGGCCGTACTCTTTATGTGTACATCGGTACACACATAAAAAGAGTAGGCATCGGAGTTGCTATTATACACCTCAACTGCATTATCATTGGTCATAGCCATACTTTGCTCAAAACGGGTATCTACAACATCACCCAATGGGAATAGTAAACCCAAGACCTGAAAGCGATCGCTACACGAGCACAACAAAGCCACAAACAGGGCTATACACAAGTTTCTCACCATCTATATACAACTCCTACGTTAACACTCAATTGATAATAGTCACTCGAAACATTGAACATTCCGGCCGGCTTGTATCGCACGCCACATAACAAACCCAATGACGGGGTAGTATGCCAACAGGCATCAACCTGAAGGGATGGTTGATAATGACGTTCCAAATCATACATATTGCTATTGGTTACAGCCACAGTCAAGTCCCAACTTTCGACATCGGGCAAACAATTTACACCCAATTCATAGTAGATATTGAAAGGCTCGGCAACTGTAAGCGCCGATATACCCAACGTGCGATAATAATATCCGGCATTGCACCAAATATACTTACCTGTAAAACCCACTCCTGCGCCAAAGCACAACGATTGTGCGCTATGTTGCACCATCGTATAATGACACAAAGCCTCGATATGCAAACGTCCGGATGCAATATGATAGATAAACGCAGGCCTTACATCGGCAACCACACAGTTGGTCATATTATATTGCACACCACCTTGCACTGCAAAGTATTGAGGCAAGGAATAGTAGGCACTCATTCCTACAGCTCCATACCAGCCCCACACAGCACTATTGCCACCTTGTAGTTCCAAAGAAGTAACACAACCCGTCTCTACGAAAGGACGTTTGGCCATTGCCGATAAGGGCAACAGCCAAACAACTATCCATATTAGTAATGTATGCTTATTGAATAAATACATATAAATCCTAACGGCATAAAACAACAGCCTCAAAGATTACTTATCCACCACAATACGGCTCAATACTTGAGTCATACAGTGAGCAGCACCATAACCATCAATAAGGCTTTCGAGAGGTATCCACTCAACTTTCACACCATGACTTTCGAAGTTTTGTTGCAACTCCTCCGACTGTCCGGCAACAGCCATAATGTGACGGGGGCCTATAGCCAAGTAGTTGTTGGCATAGTGCAATTCATCGGCTTCCTTGATGGGAATAATAGTATAGCCATTATCTTTGAGATACTGCACAAAGGGTACATCTTGTTGTGCGAGTTGATACTCTTTCTCACCGGCGGCACGAGTGTAGAGGTCAACAGTAACCCATTCGGGATCGCCCTCTTTGGCATACAAACGACTCTCAACCAATGTACACAAATCCTTGTCGATAATGTTGAAATAGGTATCGAGGTGCATTTGCATCTGCCACCATTTGTGGTCTTTGACAACAGCAACAGTATCGTGACCAAAAGCATCGGCATCCATAATTTGACGGATAGCCTCGATGTTGGTACGCATACCACAACCTATGAACGAAACATTACCGGCAGGAATGTAATCGCCACCTTCCAAGCGACCTTCATTGGCTATTTTGAGAATAG
>JAFZDG010000230.1 GCA_017561285.1 Bacteroidaceae bacterium | reverse complement strand
TGAGCTAAAGAGGCAGGAAGGGTAAGCTTACCACATCGCACCGCTACGACCTACTACCCTTGCTACGGTCAAGTCCTGGGGGGATTCACAGGGAGCTGGTCGTGTAGGACTTACCCGAGCACAAAGGTACTACTTTTTTTATTCTCCGCAAGCATTTTTGCAAAAATTATTTCACAAAAAACAAATCAAAATCACAACAATCTGATTTACAAGAATATTCGCGATTAAAAATTTTTACTTATCGCGCTATTTTTTATAATTTTTCGACCTTTTTTGCTCCCCAAAAGCCACTTTTCGGTGCAAAATCACTTCGAAAAAAGACAAAGTTGCAACAGATTTGAGCAAAATCGAGGAAAAACAGTTTTTTTCAGAGTCGATTTTCGCACCATTTTCCGTATCGAAAATAGAGTGCCGAACAGATAAGTATCGTTGTCCAATATACATACTCAACCGACCAACACACCGCAACATCGGCGCGAATACTGAAAATAATACCGTATATAGCTACGGCATATAATATGGTAGCCACAACCTCCACACCCAGCGCCAAGCGGGTGTTGCCTGTACCCGACACCGAGTGGAAGAATATGCAAGCGGGAATGGCTATCAAATTGAACCCTAACATAACATATACCGATGCCACCGAACCTTGCAAGATAGCTACGTTGTCGGTAAAGATGCGCATATAGGTTTGCGGAATGAAGGCTATAATTATTATTAATGGTACTATCACAGCATAACTCATAGCAATACAACGGCGAATAATAAGCATAACATCGCCGGTTCGAGCGGCTCCCATAGCGTTGCTTACCAATGTACTTGCTGTTGAGGCAAACGCTATAATGGGCATAAAGATAAGCGAAGAACCACTACGCACGATGTTGGTAATAGCCAGTTGCTCCTCGCCCAAATGTTCGATAGCCAGAAAAAATACAAACCAAACGGCATGGGTAAGAAAGTTTTGTAGCATGGTCCACACCGAGAGCGACAATATTCCTCGTATCACATCGGGGGCAAACTTGATTTGTCGGCTTATACCATAACGCTTCATATCGACTTTCATTATGGCATATACCACAAACTGCAACATAGCCAGTGCTTCGGCCAATACCGAGCCTATGGCAGCACCGGCAATACCCATTGCCGGAACGCCGAATGCTCCGAACACAAATATATAGTTGAATATCACATTGGACACTGTGAGTATAACAGAGTTCCACACAAGAACGCCTGTACGGGTAATGCCTACAAAGAATGCTCTACACATTACACTCACTGCCGAAAAGAGCAAACCCCATATTCGCCAATCAAGGTAATCCATACAAGCCGTTAATATCTGCTTTGAAGAGACTATATTGGACAACAATATGGGCGAAAGCCACTTCGACAATCCCACAAACAGAGCTGCAACACCCAACAAAAACAAGACTCCTTGTATCACAATATCGCCTATCTTGTTATAGTTGCCCTCTCCATTGCGACGGCCAATAAAAATCTGAGCACCTACACTGAAACCAAAAATGGCCATATAAATAGTAAGATAATAGACCGACACGAGAGCCGTAGCGCCCAATTCTATCTCACCCACACGTCCCATATAAGCCGTATCGGTTACATTTATGAGCGTCTGCATAATCAAACTTATGAGTATGGGATAGGCTATATGCCAAATGTCGCGATACTTATACATAGTAAAAACAATATAATCTTCTACGTTTCGATAAAAAGAGCCATTGCGACTCTAATAAAAAAAACAGAGGCTCACCCTCGCAACCACGAGAGATGAGCCATCTACTTTATAAGTACAATCAAATCAAACGATTTGTTTTGCTATCGGGAAATACCACTTTAGGCTCAAATGTACGCGCCTCTTCAGCATCCATCCAAGCATAGGCCATAATGATAACGACATCGCCGGGTTGCACCAGACGAGCAGCAGCTCCATTGAGACATACTACACCCGATCCACGCTCTCCTCGTATTACGTATGTTTCGAAACGTGCACCATTGTTGTTATTGACAATCGACACTTTCTCGTTGGCAATAATACCGGCAGCATCCATCAAATCTTCGTCAATAGTAATACTACCGATATAATTCAAGTCGGCCTGAGTCACCGTTGCGCGGTGTATCTTAGACTTTACTACTTCTATATACATTTTATGTAAGTTTAGTGTGTGTATATTCTTAAATATCAATCTACGCTTAGGGACGGCTGTAGGCAATGTTATCTATAAGACGCACCTCGCCATTATACACAGTGATGCATCCTACGACAAAATTGCTATCATTCCAGTTTTCGACCGGCAGCAATGAGTTACCATCGACAATCTCATAATACTCCACCCTCATCTCAGGCACTGCATTGATAGTATCTACCACATAACTTATTGTTTCGGCTACGGTATGATTCTTGGCATACTCGAGGCTGGCAAAAAGCGTTTGTGCTATACGAGGTGCATGATGGCGTTGTTCAACAGTAAGACGTGTATTGCGACTACTCAATGCCAGACCATCTTCTTCACGTACAATAGGACAGGCAATAATATCAATATCAAATTGCAATTGCGCAGCCATAGCACGTATAACGGCGATTTGTTGAAAATCTTTCTCACCAAAATAGGCACGATCGGGCGCAACCATTGCAAACAATTTGCTCACTATTTGTGCCACACCATTGAAGTGTCCGGGACGGAAACGACCTTCCATCACCTCGGCTACCGTACCCAACTCAAACACTCGTGTATCGGGCTCGGGATATACCTCTTCGACCGATGGCGTGAAGACATAAGTGCAACCCGCTTTTTCGAGCATAGCACAATCTTCATCAGGAGTACGAGGATATAACTCCAGGTCGCGCTTGTCATTAAACTGTGTAGGGTTTACAAAGACGCTCACTACAGTTACATCATTCTCGGCAACACATCGCTCTACGAGCGAAATATGTCCCACATGCAATGCACCCATTGTGGGTACAAGACCTATTTTTTTTCCTTCACTGCGGGCAGCATCTACCAACTGACGCAACGCAGCAACTGTTGTAATTCTTTCCATTACTCAATGTAGGTTGTAAAATTGATGCAAAGGAAATAAATAAACTACAAACGGCGAAACATAAATGCAATAAAATTTCACGAAAAGAGCATAAATCATAGGTCGAAAGAGGTATTGATGAAAAAAAATAGCCCCAAATCTATGTTAAGTCTCGTAAAATTTGGCTGATTAAGCAATTTTTTTTATTATCTTTGCATCGGTTATGTGTATCTATAAATGATGACACACAAACAAAAACCAAGAAAAATAATCATGAGCAAAGCAAAAGTCTTATTTATAGCCCAAGAAATGACACCTTACATGCCCGAAAACGAGCTTGCTAAGACCTGTCGCGAGTTACCTCAAAGCATACAAGAGAGAGGACATGAAATACGTGTATTCATGCCCAAATATGGCAACATCAATGAGCGTCGCAACCAGCTGCACGAGGTAAAACGTCTATCGGGAATGAATTTGATAATAGACGATACCGACCACCCTCTTATCATCAAAGTAGCCTCTATCCAATCGGCACGTATGCAAATATACTTTACCGACAACGATGATTACTTCCAACGTCAATCGGGAGAGGCTGTTGATGAGGCCAACAGAGAAGACAACGATGAGCGTAGCATTTTCTTTGTACGCAGCGTAATGGAGACTGTCAAGAACTTCAGATGGGAACCCGATATCATACACTGTCACGGATGGCTATCTTCATTGGCTTCGATATATACCAAGAAATCGTATGCCGAAGATCCTTGTTTCCGCAACTCTAAAGTCATTGTTTCGCTCTACGACAACAAATTTACACGTCCGTTTGATGCTCGATATGCCGACAAGCTCATCTTCCGCAACATCACAGCATCCGACATACCTTTTGCTTCGGGCGAAGAAATCGATTTTATCACGCTCAACAAATTTGCCATCGACTATGCCGATGGTGTAATAGCCGGTAGTGCCAACATCGACCAATCGCTCATTGACTACGCTCTCGAAAAGGGCAAATTGTTCCTCCCATATCAACCCGACGAGACACGCACCGACGCTATCGAAGAGTTCTATGACAAAGTATGGAACAATAACAATCAATAATTAAATTTCGAAAATGAAATTACTGAAATATTGTGCTATCATATGCTGTTGCATATCGATAGTGGCTTGTAACGATGAGATTAGCACATTAGGCTCATCGCTCAACGACTCGTTGATAGAAATCACAGTCGATTCTACATCTATAAAAATCGATGGCAAGTCGATATACAACGATAGTATTTTGGGCCGTACTACCGACCCGCTGTTGGGAAACTTGGCAGTAGAAGGATACGGAAACCTGAGAACAGGCTACCTCTCGCAGTTTATGCCCACGCTCAACATTGACACTACCAATGTCACACATAGCACGCTCGATTCTATCAAGCTTTACCTCAGCTACTACAATAAAGACCTCACAGGCGACTCTTTGGCTCCTATGGTCTTGAATATATACCGCCTCAACAAGACGGTAAAGAGTCCCCTTTATACCAACCTCAACCCTCTCGACTACTACTCACCCAGCGACCTCATAGCCCAACACACCTTTGGCAGCTCTACCGACGGTTTCATCAAGACAGAGGCCGACTCTACCAAGACGCCCTATAAACGCCTGGCAGTAAGACTTCCTATCGAGTTAGGACAAGAGATATTTGATGAGTACAAAAGAAATCCCGAGATATTCTCAATGCCCTCAGAGTTTGCCAAGTTCTTCCCCGGTATATATATGAATGTATCATATGGCAACGGTCGCTTGGTCAACATCAAAGGTATATATATGACAATGCACTACCGAGCCATCAACCAAGAAGGCAGGATTGACACCTTGTCATACAACTATATGGGTGTCACTCCCGAGGTCTATAGCATCAACCACTTTGCACTTACCCCCGACGAAAAGCTGATAAAGAAAGTAGAAGAGTATAATGCATCGGGCAAAAGAGTTATAGCACAAGCCCCCGTAGGATACCTTCCTATCATACACTTCCCCACCGGCAACATCATTGCCAAGTACCAAGAAAAACTTGCCGAGACTGCCAAGATACAAAACATACTCAACTTCTTGTCATTTACCATACCGGTCGTACAGGATGAAAATGCCCAACTCGATCCGCCGCAATACCTGCTCTTTATTAGAGCTTCGCAGGTCAAGGACTTTTTCGAGCAGAAACTTCTGCCCGACGACATCAACACCATATATGCCACTTACAACAAAGCTAAAGGCGTATATGACTTTGGCAACATCAGCAATTACATTCGCGACATCTTGCAACGCGAAGATCCTACCGTTACCGAAGACGATGAAACAATAGCCCTCATTCCGGTACAAGTACTGTCACAAACAACAAATTCGTACTACGAAAGCGTCACATCGGTAATAAGCGTTTCGCCCTACTGTGCATCGCCGGCGATTACCGAATTGGACCTCGAAGGGGCACAAATAAAAATTATTTATACCACTCAAACATCTAACTTTTAATAGGTTAGCTTATTAATCAGATATAAGGTTGCATCAAAAAAGAAAAATGATGCAACCTTTTTTGTCTATCATATTGCAAAAGTAATTACCTTTGCACCCGTAAAATCAATGCCATAATAGCTCAGTCGGTAGAGCATTTCATTCGTAACGAAAAGGTCGTGGGTTCGAGTCCCACTTGTGGCTCAAACAACATTGAACAAATTCAAAAAAAACACCCCTGCGATTGCTACTATATTTACCCAATCGCAGGGGTGTTTTGTATGAGAGCCATCATTTACGCTTTTGGGCGATAGCCAGCAACAAAAAATAGACAAAAAAGTAAACCGAAGCCCATAGGAATATGAGCAGAATAGCTGCCAACACATAGGCCACCCACGATGCCACACCCATACCCAAATGCAGGTATTGCATTACGGTAGTATA
>JAFZDG010000229.1 GCA_017561285.1 Bacteroidaceae bacterium | reverse complement strand
GCCAGGGTAATTCTGAGGGGTAGTTAATGAGCATCTTCTCGGCAATGTTGAGGTATTCAGCGGTTTGTTCCATCATACCCAGGTTGATAGACGCATTGGCAATGTTGGTGGCACAGCCTCCTATAAAAAGGCTGTCGCCTCGCACAACGGCGCCATTGTAGGCGGGTATGCACTGTTCGAGTACCTTGTCGTATTGTTTGTCAATCATATACAGCCCGGCAATGTTGTTGTAAACGCTGAATTTGTAGCGTTCGTCGAGGTGATTGGATGCTATATCGAAGGCTTGGCTAAGGTTGTCGATGGCTGTGTTGTAGTCAAGCAATTCGGCATAGCAGATACCAATATTGCTGTATATCCAGAATAAGAGTGTGTAGTTGTTGTCTTGAGAGGCTATTTCCTGCGCTTCGTTGAGCAATTCGAGGGCTTGGACGTAGTTCTTGTTTTCCGATTCTTTAATACCTTGTTGCAGCAAGCTATCGCACAACACTTCATTTTGTGCCGATAGATTTGTTGCTATTATTATATGTATAAGTAAGGCGATATATCGAAGTTTTTTCATACGATGAGAGTTTATTTGTTTCCTAAAATGATGTCGAGCATATCGGGATGTTGCATCCTATTGTAGGTGTCGTTATCGAGATATATGTTGGCCTTCTCCGGGAAGACTACGAGTTGTAATGTGGAGTCGGAAGGCTCTTCACCCTCCTTAAGAATTGAGAATTTTATATCTCTTTCGCATAGTTTGTGGTTGATGGATTGCACATCGTTGAGGTTGTACACCTCTATGGTGGATTGAGGGGTAATAGCATTGAACATTCCTTCCATTCTTTGAGCATATGATATGCCGGCAATAATTGTGGTGGCGCAACAAAGAGCCTGTGTTACCACAAGCAGGCTGTATAATATGTTGCGCACCGCTTGCAGTGCGGGCGATAGAGTCTTGTCGAGCTCGGTGTATAGAAGCAGTATGATGGGAACAGCCCAAAGAAAAGGTGTGTAGCGCATCCACCAAGATTGCTCAAAAACAAAGCATGCTGCCAATAGTATGGCCGATAGGATTATGTAGGTGTATGCCTGATGTTTGAGGGGGATAATATAATGTTTTTGTTTGTATAGTGTCAGAGCCATAAGTGCGATGGAGGCAAAGAGCACGTAGCCGAAGAATGGTCCAAACCCGGCAATGCGACTGTCGTATGATATGTAGTAGTCGTGAAGCGAGTCGCTTACAAAGGGTATCCATATACCACTTCCTTGTGCATTGTAGAATAGCGAGCAAAACCAATTGCTCACCCTGTTGCCGTCGAGATACAACTCGGGGGTGTTGCTTGTCATTATATCGACATTACCTCCAATAAGTGGATAGAATGGATTGCCCCAGCCAATGGTGTTGGTAATATAGGGATGGTATCCTATGATTCCAAAACCTATGATTGCAAATATTGCGGCCGCAATGGTCAACCGTATACTCTGCTGACGATGGTTGGTGACATAATACCATACGATGGCAGTTGCAATGGTCAGGTATAGATAGAATGCTATTGTAAACTTGGTTGAGGTAGCAAAAATAACAGAAATGGAGAGTATGCACCATGAAAGAGGGTTGTTGCTACTATATAGCGTTATCAGTGCTATGATGGCGAGTAGCATAAAGGTGTATAGAGCATAGTCGGTGTAGTATATATACGCTTGTCGTATGACGGTTGGACAAAGTGTTATGAGTGTGGTGATTAGCAGAGTCCGTTGGTGCGAAAGCTGTGCGAATCTGCGGCGTAGGAAGCTATATGCAATAAATAGAGATGCCTGTATGAGCATTATATTGACAGCTTTTCCGCACTCAATGCGATTGAAAAAGATGGCAATCGTAGATGCTGCTATTTCTAAGGCCTTGGCATAATGTCGCCCCCAAATGATATCTATTTGTTCGGGATGATAATAGGGGGTACATCCGGCCAGCATATCTATGATGGCTCCTTGATGGTATGTGTTGCCATCGAAGCTGTTGTCGTAGAGTATTGCCGATGATATGAGGGCAAAGAGTATGGAGGGCAGTACCACAAGATAGTATCGATGGTGGGCGTGGGTATGCGGTGTGTGCCGGCCAATAAGTAGGTGTCCGATAGCAAGTGATAGGGCTGTTGCTGTAGGAAACATCCATATAGCAATATTACCTCTTGCCAGTAGTGTTGCAGTGGCAAGAAGTAGCGAAATGAAAGGTATGAGTAATAACACCACACCCCATATCTCAATTTCGCTTATTGCGGGGTTGTAGGATGTTTTTTTCATTCAAATAGTTTGAGCTGAGGGTCGGTGAGTCGGAACGATACTCTGTGATAGGGGGTAGTTCCGTATTGGGTTATCGCATTGCGATGCTCTTTGGTCGGATAACCTTTATTGCTGTCCCATCTGTATTGCGGATGTTGATTGTGTAACTGCATCATATAGTCATCGCGATATGTCTTGGCAAGAACCGATGCAGCGGCGATAGAAAGATATTTGCCATCACCCTTTATGACACAGGTATGAGGAATGTCTTTATAGGCTTTAAATCGGTTGCCATCGATAAGTAGATGCTGAGGTGTGGTAGAAAGTTGTTCTACGGCTCTGTGCATAGCCAATATCGATGCGTTGAGAATATTTATTTGGTCTATTTCTTGAGGTGTGACAATGCCTACTGCCCACGCAACAGCCTCTTGTTCTATAACAGGTCGCAATGCATAGCGTTGCTTTTCGCTGAGTTGTTTAGAGTCGTTGAGCAGCGGGTGCTGATAGTCGGGCGGAAGTATTACGGCTGCGGCAAATACTGCTCCGGCAAGGCATCCTCGGCCGGCTTCATCACAACCGGCTTCAATGCGACCGCTCTCCATATATGGTAACAGCATATTGTTTGTTTTTTGAAGTGTGAGGCTTAAAACAATTTCTGTTGCTGGGTTGTTATTGTGTTGTATGAGATACTATATGCCGTAATCTTATATGACAACCCTGTATGAAGTTGTTTGTTATTCCTAAGTTATAGTTTGCTATTTGTTTGATTTAAGAGAGGGTAGGAGTGCATCGAGAGGTGTGCTCCTACTTGTTATTGCTTGGCAGTAACTCCTATTTGCACAATACCGCCGGTAGTGGGGTTGAATACTACGTAAGTGGGCTCTTTTTTGTGGGTGAGCAGTGCAGGATCCAACCCAAATACTACGCCCAATTGTGCCACAGAGAGTTCTTTCTCGGCAATGGCTTTGTTGTGAAATTTGAGCGTAATCTTGGCCTTGCCGGGTATGTTGTAGGCGACAGCACCTTTGGGTACTTTTTTCACAACACCTTTGTTGTCGATAGGATATTCGCCACGTTCGGTAACGCTTGTCGTCAGATACACCGGTGCGCCGCAAAGGTCATTGGCATCGACAAATCCCAAATGCTCCGAAAAACGTATGACAACCAGGTTGTTTACATCTTCTTGTGGTGTGTATTGGATGCGTTTGGTAAAGTATTGTACGGATGTGGTACCGGTAAATAGTGCTGTTAATGCTTGTTCTTGCTGATCAAGTTGTTGCATAATAATACGCATAGACTCTCCATCGGCCGGCATATTGTCGGCTTCACCGGTGAGTATGTCCATACGGCTTTCGCGTATGCGATATATTTGTTTTGCCGCCATCTCGGCCATTTTGGCGAGCGAACCCGACATAAGTATCTCTTCGGATAGAGCTTTGGTTACATCAATGTCGTTGATAATATCGGGCGCAACGGTTGGGAATGTATCGATAATTGCTGTTTCGGGTGCAGCATTGATGCTCAGTATGCATTGATCTTCGTTGATGTATATATAGGGTGTTTGACCGGCTTTGAAAGTGAGTTGGTATCGGGCATCGGTGTTGACAACCCCTCGGGTAGCAATTGTTGCACCCTCTAAAGTCCATGTTTCAGAGTTCTCGGTGATAACATCTGTTGTACCCAGGTATTTGCGAGCATATTGATAGTATTGACCGGCTTTACGGGTGGTCTTTGATGCTACAAACTCTATTTCTGTAGTGGTCTTGGGCAGATAGTAGTTGAGTGCGTAGTCATTGAATTTCTCCGGTTGCAATTGTATGGCATCTTGTGCGGCAACCGTAAGGGCTATACCCATAACGAGGGTTGATATTATCCTGAGTTTCATATGAGTACTTATTTAGGTGGTTTATATCTCTGATAAATAGGTGCAGGGTAGGTTTATTTGTCGCAACTGCGTATCTTCTTGAAAGCTTTGCCCAAATGCGAGATGATGTCTTGTGCCGAGATGTACTCTTCGCAATTTTCTTGCGCTGCGATATCGCCGGCTATAGCGTGTAGGTGTACCGCCAAGACTGCTGCTTTGAGTGAGTCGTATCCTTGAGCCAGTAGCGAAGTGATAATGCCGGTGAGTACATCTCCACTGCCGGCTGTAGCCATACCATTGTTGCCACAATTGTTGATATACACTTCGCCTTTGGGCGATATAATAGCAGTGTGTGCGCCTTTGAGTACAATAATGATATTGTATTGTGCAGCCATTGCTATGGCTTGTTGCAGGCGATGAGAGTCGCTGTCGATAATGCACTCGTAGAGTCGTTCAAATTCGCCTATATGGGGCGTGATGATAGAACCTGCCGGCAAAAGGTCGAGCAACTCGGGTTGTCGTGCTAAAATGTGTAGCGCATCGGCATCAAAAACGGTGGGAATCTTTATGCCGTCCGATAGCAACTTGAGCAGGCAAGAAGTCTGTTTAGCTCCATATCCGAGTCCGGGACCTATACCTAAGGCGTTGTATCGAGGATTGATGGTAACATCGCTACATACAAGGTCTTCGGCATCGGGTTCATAAAGCGCTTCGGGAACCGATGTCTGCATTATAACATTGCCACAGCGAGGGCTGTGTACGGTTGTGAGGCCTATGCCGCTATGCATAGCCGCTTTGGCCGCCAACACAGTAGCACCCATCATACCATATCTGCCGCTTACAAGCAGTCCATGTCCATAAGTGCGTTTGTCGGAGAATTTCTCTCTACGGCGAATTATTGATGCTATGTCTTTGCTTTCGATACAATAAAAACGCGATGATGCATCGGTTGCGCTATCGGGTTTCAAACCAATGTCCAACACTTGCCATTTGCCCACATAAGGCTCGTTCTCGCGGAAGAAAAATGCCAGTTTGGGGTATTGGAATGTGTAAGTAATGTGAGCTCTTATGATGTGTCGGGCCTCATTTTTTTGTACCCAATCGCTCATTAAACCCGAAGGAATGTCTATTGATATAACATATGCTTGCGAGTCGTTGATGTATTCAACAAGTGATGTGAAACCTCCTGCAAGGGGCTTGTTAAGTCCGGTGCCAAAAAGTCCATCAATGACCAATGTGTCGGCAGTGAGATGGGGTGGTCTGAAGCTTTTGGTAATTTCGTCAAGCTGTGCTGAGGGAAATTCCGCTTTAAGACGCTCATGGTTGGCTTGACAGTCGGGGCTGAGTTGCGCGGCTGTCATAAAGAGGAATATTTGAGGGTTGTAACCCTCCACCAAAAGCAGGCGAGCAACAGCCAAAGCATCACCTCCATTGTTGCCCGGTCCGGCAAAAATGCAAATGTCTTTATTGCGTGGGTAACGCGATACAATTTCATATACCACAGCCGAGGCTGCTCGCTCCATTAGTTCGAGAGAGGTTATGCCCTCCTGTTCTATTGTATTTTGGTCTATTTTGTGTAAATCGGGTGCTGAATATATTTTCATAGTCGATAGTTTTCTCTATTGCTCCAATTTACAAAGGTAGTGTTTAGATATGAAAAAGACAATGCGAATGCGAGAAAAATCCGCTTTATTTTGTTTTTTATAATAATAGCATAGATGAGTTGCTAAAGTAAAGTGAAAAGCCCTTAAATAAGATGTGTTAAGTGGTAAAATAAAGAGTGGTGTATAGCCGAATATTGGTTTTAAAATTGTATCTTTGCCGAAATTCATTGCATTTTATAGTTATGGATACAATAAAACTGAAAGACTTGACATTTAAGCCCTATATTAGCAGTGCCGAAATAGCTGCGGCTGTGAAGAATGTTGCTGCTCGTATCAATGAGGATTTGGCCGACAAGAATCCGCTGTTTTTGTGCGTGCTCAATGGTGCATTTGTTTTTGCGGCCGATTTGTTTCGTGAGATTAACATTCCCGGAGCCGAAATAACCTTTATACGAATGAAATCGTATATCGGTACGCACAGTACCGGTGAGGTGCAAATGGTATCGGGATTGCATGAAGATATTTCAGGTCGTACAGTTGTTATTATAGAAGATATTGTTGATAGTGGTTTTACATTGATGCAACTCAAGGCATTGCTGCAAGAGTGCAACCCCGCTGATATAAAGGTTGCTACATTGCTTTTCAAGCCCGAGTCGCTCAAGTGTGATGTGACTATTGATTATGTTGCATTGGATATACCTCCTGCATTTATTGTGGGATATGGTCTCGATTATGATGATTTGGGCCGAAATCTTAAGGATATCTATACAATAGTACAAGATTGAAAAATATAAATAATAAATATGAATATAATTATTTTTGGAGCCCCTGGCTCGGGTAAAGGTACACAAAGTGCCCTGCTTATTGAAGAATATGGTTACTATCATATTTCGACAGGTGATGTTCTGCGTGCTCAAATAGCCGAAGGTACCGAATTGGGAAAAATTGCAGAGTCATACATTTCTAAAGGTCAACTTATACCCGATGAATTGATGATTGATATATTGGATGATGTCTTGGCTATGCACCCCGAAAGTGCAAAGGGTGTTGTGTTTGATGGCTTCCCCCGTACGATTCATCAAGCCGAAACCCTCGATGTGTTGTTGGCCAAACGCAACGGTAAGGTAGATGTTGTTGTAGGTCTTGAGGTTGAAGAGGATGAGCTTATTGCTCGCCTTATCAATCGTGGTAAGACTTCGGGCCGCAGCGATGACAATATGGAGACTATCAAAAAGCGTCTCGATGTGTACAACAATCAAACCAATCCTTTGCGTGATCATTATAAGGCTCAAGGTAAATATGAGGCTGTACATGGTATGGGCAGCATAGAAGATATTTTTGAGCGCATAAAGGTGGTTGTTGAGAAGCATCGTGCCCTTTGATGGCGTGTTTGCTATGGCATAGACAGTGGATATTGCTTTGCTGTAGATACTTTGAGGTAGTTGCTTGTTGTAGAACGGCTTACCTATGGTAGTATAAAAACGATGTGGAGGAGTCATATTTGCTTGGCTCCTCCACATCGTTTGTCTATATCGGTTGGGTTTTGCTTGCCGCTTTCGTGCCACGAGTGCGGAACAACTATGGGGGGATGGGTTGGCACAAACACGTCTGCGCTATCGGGTCGTGGTTGTTTTTCGCTCTCGACATTCGTAGGCCGGGATGTCGCACACGAACCGAGGTATGCCGGCGATAGCAGTATGATTGCTATCGCCAACATATTGTACCTATTATTTCGTTTACTTCGCATCTCTCCACGATTTGTTTACTATTACGGGTGGTGTTGTGGGCTTGAAGTTGGCCGGTGCTCGGTAGGGCGCACGCGACATTTCGGCCTCGGTCTTGCGATTGCGGGCATCCCACTCCACAAACTCTTCGTAGTCATATTGCCAACTATTGCCATAGGCCAACTTGTGTATGCGGTAGTAAATCGCCTCGCGCGATGGGGCGTTAAAGCCACCGGTGTTGTAGCGCATGATAGAGTTGTCGGTAGGTCGCCACACACCACTCCAGTAGGTCAATCCACCCTCATATGCACCCAAGCCATCGTATTGGTAGCGACTATCATTCAAGAAATGGCTCCAACGTATTTGCGACAGGTCGTTGGTAAAATCGACATTCTTCCACCAGCCAGCTATCTTTTGATATAACGCATAATGCTCAACTAAATATAATGGAATATAACCATCATATGCATACTCATCAGCAAGTTTGGCAAAACCATGACCGCACGCCTCGTGGTGGAGCACTTGAGCAAAGGTCGTTGCATTACCACCTCGTGGGAAGTATGCCACCGATACACCATTGCCATACCCTGCATTAATATCGGGATAATACATATAGCAAGTACCTGCATACGCATCGGAGTTCATCACCACAATCAACAATGCCTCGTCCATATGGCCG
>JAFZDG010000228.1 GCA_017561285.1 Bacteroidaceae bacterium | reverse complement strand
CACAACATTACATGCGGATTGGGCTATCGTATCAACAACATCTCGATAGATGCGGCCTACGTATATCGCACACAAAACCACAGCATTTATGCTTATCCCGAAGCAGGATATGGCTATACACCCACTACGATGAACTTAAACAACCACTCGATAAAGATTTCGTTGGGCTATAGATTCTGAAAATAGATACCCTTTCAATCATAAAAAAACGACTTCAAAAAAAATGGAGTCGTTTTTTATTGCTTTTAATAGACGTTACTACCCACAAAATAGACAAAATTGTTGTATATTTGTTCATTGCAACACAAGCCCCCCTTAGAACGATGTATAATTACCCCGACAAGACTATCGATACAGACAATGCCGAGTTTCAGGATGCATTTGCACTATTGCAATATACCCATCAGTCGGTATTTCTAACGGGCAAAGCCGGAACCGGCAAATCGACATTTCTTCGATACATCTGCGAACAGACGCGCAAGAAATATGTTGTTTTAGCCCCTACCGGTATCGCTGCAATCAACGCAGGGGGCAGTACCATACACTCTTTTTTCAAGATGCCCTTTAGACCTCTTATGCCCGATGATCCCGACTTGAGTGTACAGAATAATCGCATATACGACCTACTGAAATACAACAAGACACAACGCAAACTGCTTAAAGAGGTAGAACTAATCATTATTGACGAAATATCGATGGTACGTGCCGATATGATAGACTTCATCGATCGCGTGCTGCGGGTTTTCTCGGGCAATATGCGCACCCCATTTGGTGGCAAACAACTGCTTTTGGTAGGCGATATATATCAGTTGGAGCCGGTTGTTACGGCCGATACGCGTGAGATATTGGCACGCTTCTACCCCACGCCGTTTTTCTTCTCGGCAAGAGCATTCCGCGAAATATCACTCGTTCCTATTGAACTTCGCAAGGCCTACCGACAGACCGATCCTACATTTATAGAACTACTCGACAAGATACGTTGCAATCGTGCCGACAGTAGCGAATTGGCCAAACTCAACAGCCGATATAGAGCGACATCTAATACAACCGAGGGCGAACTATCAATTACTCTCGCTACACGCCGCGACCAAGTAGATGCCATAAACGAACAACATCTCGAGGAGCTGAAAGGTGAAACGATGACCTTTGTTGGCGAAATTTCAGGTGACTTTCCTACCAATAGCTTGCCTACCCCTGAGAGTCTTGAACTGAAAATAGGCGCTCAGGTAATGTTCATCAAAAACGACACCGAGCATCGCTGGGTAAACGGCTCGCTGGGTATAGTGTCGGATATTGATGACAATGGTAATATAAGTGTCATATTGGAAGATGGCGACGAACATATAGTAGAACCGGCTGTATGGGAAAATATAAAATACAGCTATAACGAAAAAGAGAAACGCATAGAAGAGAAGGTATTGGGCACATACAAGCAATACCCCATACGACTTGCGTGGGCCATCACCGTACACAAGAGCCAAGGGCTCACCTTCAACCATGTGGTAATAGACTTTACCGGTGGAGCATTTGCCGGAGGACAGACCTACGTGGCACTCAGCCGATGCACATCGCTCGAAGGTATTATACTCACACGCCCCATCACCTCGCGCGATATTTTTGTCAATGCCGAGGTTGTAAAGTTCAGCCAGACCTTCAACAATCCCAAACTGATAGAACGAGCCCTTCAACAAGCCGAGGCCGACCGTAGCTATCATTCGGCCATCAAGGCATTTGACAACGACGATATGGAACAATTTCTCGACCTATTCT
The DNA here is from genome assembly GCA_017561285.1 of Bacteroidaceae bacterium. GTDB lineage: Bacteria > Bacteroidota > Bacteroidia > Bacteroidales > Barnesiellaceae_A > Barnesiella_A. The sequence goes on along the minus strand of JAFZDG010000228.1, from coordinate 1,681 downwards.
TCAAAGCCATACACCTGCGCTATGATATTGAGAAACCTGTTATTCGCCGTTATATACGCCGCAAATTGGGTATAATAAGACAACTCAAGAAAGAGAATGCACGACTGCGCCACGCCAATGATGAGCGTAACGAGGCTATGCGAAAATATGCCTATGAATACTACCTGATGGGCAACGAGTGTGTAGTAAAAGCCCACGACTACCGAGCAGCCCTTGCCAACTTCGACAAAGCTCTCACCCTCGATCCCACCCTGGTAGATGCATGGGTGCGTAAAGGTGTGACTCTTGCCGACACCAACGAGGAGATAGAGGCGATGGCTTGTTTCAACGAAGCACTACGACTAAGCCCACTCAACTTCAAGGCACTGTACAATAGAGGTAAATTGCGATATGAGAACCACGAGTATGAAGGTGCAGCATCGGACTTTGCCAAGGCAGTAGCACAAAAACCACAAAATGCAGCCGCACACGAACGGTTGGGCGATACGTTTATGCGATTGGGGCTCACCGATATGGCAGCCGATCATTGGGCCAAAGCCGAAGATTTACGAGCCAATAAACGCAAAAAATAGACTTCCGATAGTTTAATAAGCTACCCATAGCGGCAACAACCACCGGGCCATAAAAGGCGAATGGGCACGTTACTCGCGCAACACACCCACCCATAGGAATTCATCACATTATGCTTATAAAAGTGCTATATAGAAGCTATGCTCACGCACAACTATAGGTAAATACATCTTTAGAAATTATATCGTTCTTCCACTTTGCGCCAATCGACAATCTGCCATAACCTACGCAAATGGTCATCTCGGCGGTTGCGATAATCGATATAATAGGCGTGTTCCCACACATCGAATGCGAGCAAAGGAGTCAAGCCTTCGACCAAAGGATTTCCGGCATTGCTCTCGGCACGAATATGCAGATGTCCGTTCTCATCGCTACAAAGCCACACCCATCCCGAGCCAAAGAGCGATGTACCCATCTGCACAAAGACATCACAGAAATTCTCGAAAGTCTCCCAGTGACGATTGATAGCATCGGCCAAGCGGCCCTTAGGGTGATGCTGTGCATTGGGCGAGAATGTCTTGAAATAGAAAATATGATTCCAAGCCTGTGCAGCATTGTTAAACAAAGAGGCCTCTGATGAACGTATAATATCGGTCAACAACATATCTTCGTAACGAGTACCGGCAATCATATCATTGAGCTTATTGAGATAGTTCTGCTCATGGCGACGGTAATGCACCTCAATAGTTTCGCGACTGATGATAGGTTCAAGAGCATCATCCTCATAAGGTAAAACAGGCAATGTATATTTCATAATTAAAATAATTTGAAGTTGAATTTCACATACAAAACAAACCAAGCTCAAATAAGTTCGCCTCGAACGAAAAAAAATACGATTCCTAAAAAAAATATATAACAGACCTTAAATAATATAGCCCTATAGGCACATTATATAAGATGTTTTTGTAACTTTACGGCAAGTTATCATAGGGTTATTATATATCGGCGGATAAAACAACCCCAAGAACCTTACTATAACTCACTCAAAAGAGAGGATATAGTACAATATACCGAGGCTCAAGTGCGATGCAACGAGTAGTTGACATCCGAGAAAAGCACAGAAGCAGCTTCATAGGAGATGGGCAGCAAGAACAACAATCTTCTTCAACTT
>JAFZDG010000227.1 GCA_017561285.1 Bacteroidaceae bacterium | reverse complement strand
CAAGAGCGAGTAGGCAAAAGCGCGCTTCTTGCTACCGGTAGCATAGTAGATAGGTATAGATACGGCTACACCCTCGGGTATGTTGTGCAGAGCTATCGCTACGGCAATGGCAATACCTAACGATGGATTGCTCTCGGCGGCCATAAACGTGGCTATCCCCTCGGGAAAGTTGTGAATGGCTATGGCCAATGCGGTGAGTATGCCCATATGGTGTAAACTGCCTTCTTGAGCTTTAACGGGGTTATTGAGCGATTCTATTTGACGCACTTCGTGAGGATTCTCAAACGATGGCACAAGCTTATCTATCAATCCAATAAGCCCCATTCCGACAAAGAAAAACAGAGCTGTGCCAAATTCGCCCCATTGTCCGCCCCATGTTGAGCCAAACAATGTGCGTGACTGGTCAAACAACTCGACAAACGACACATAAAGCATTACACCGGCCGACAATCCAAGCGTAAACGAGAAAAATCCGCGCGATGTGCGATGCGCCACAAATGCTATTATACTACCTATTCCGGTTGCAAGGCCTGCCAATAGGGTTAGAAAAAAGGCATATATCATAATGACAAATTCATAAATTAGGTATTGTGTTATATTGTAGTCGATAATATTATTATGTAACAAAAATACAAAATTATTGTACATCATAACAATATCCGAGGCAAATATTGTGTAATTATTATTTTGTTTTAACTTATCAATATTGTACCTTTGTCATTATGTTTCAACCGTTGGCAGAGCGGCTAAGACCGCGTAATCTCGATGAATATATTGGACAAGAGCATCTTGTGGGACAAGGTGCTGTGTTGCGTCGTATGATAGAGAGTGGCAATATAGCCTCTTTTATTTTGTGGGGACCTCCGGGAGTGGGTAAGACAACACTTGCGCACATCATTTCGGTACAACTCAAGGCTCCATTCTATACACTCAGTGCCGTATCGGCAGGTGTCAAAGAGGTGCGCGAAGTGTTGGAACGTTGCAAATCCAATCTTTTTACCAAGTCACGTCCTATACTTTTTATCGATGAGATACACCGCTTCAACAAATCGCAACAAGACTCATTGTTGGCGGCCGTTGAGCAAGGTACAGTTACACTCATAGGCGCTACTACCGAGAATCCCTCGTTTGAGGTCATTCGTCCCCTACTCTCGCGCTGCCAGGTGTATGTACTGCAGTCGCTCGAAAAGCATCACCTCGAGACGCTCTTGCAACGAGCCCTCACCACCGACTCGCAACTCAAAGAACGCCAGGTTGAGATAGAACAGACCGATGCACTGTTTCGCTATTCGGGTGGTGATGCCCGCAAGTTGCTCAATATCATCGACCTCATAGCACAAGCTACGCCCGATGACGAACCTATCATCTTCAACGATGCCATTGTTACCGAGCGACTACAACAAAATCCTGCCGCTTACGACAAAAACGGTGAGATGCACTACGACATCATTTCGGCCTTTATCAAGAGCATACGCGGTAGTGACCCCGATGCTGCCATCTATTGGTTGGCACGAATGATTGAGGGTGGCGAAGATCCGGCCTTTATAGCCCGCCGTCTTGTTATCTCGGCTGCCGAAGACATAGGATTGGCCAATCCTAATGCACTGCTTCTTGCTAATGCTTGTTTCGATACGTTACAAAAGGTAGGTTGGCCCGAAGGCCGCATTATCCTTGCCGAGACCACCGTATATCTCGCTACAAGCCTCAAGAGCAACTCTACCTATTTGGCCATAGACGAAGCCCTGGCCTATGTGCGCGAAACCGGCAACCTGCCTGTACCCTTGCATCTGCGCAATGCTCCCACCAAGTTGATGAAACAACTCGACTATGGCAAGGAGTATAAGTATGCACACAACTACCCAGGTCACTTTGTCCGTCAGCAATACCTGCCCGATGAAGCCATAGGCCGACAGTTCTGGCATCCGCAACAATCGCCCCCCGAGCAACGCCTGCTCGACACCATGCGCCACTTCTGGGGCGATAGGTATGACAAAAAAGATGATGCGTAAAGGTAACGCAATAGCATGAATAAAGCAATATGATACAACACCCGCACTGAAAGTCTTACACTTTCAGTGCGGGTGTTATGTTATATATGTGGTATTAATTATTTAATACCCAATTTTTTACGGAGTTTTTTGTCAATGGCGTTTTTATTTACTACAATGCTTATTGTTTTGTAACGGAAGTAAGGTACTGAAGCGTAGTAGTAACCGTCGTAACCGTTGGCTGTGCTCCAAGAGTTTTTCACTTTGTAGTATTTGTTGCCAATTTGGTCAACGGCTTTACCCATGAGCAACATACCGTGGTCGTCGGTTGTCTCGTAGTTATCGTAAGCCTCTTGGCGCATCTCTTGTGTTACATTAAGCTCTTCGCCGGGCTCGTCCAATTTGTAACGGGCAGCTTCACGCTCTTTGTCGGTCATTTTCGACCAGTTGAGCCACTCACCTTCGCTCATATCATCGGCTTTTTTCTCGGCAGGACATACCATAAAACCTTGCTTGCGGTTGAAGCCTTTTTCGCTTACGTCGGCAGCCCACAATACGCTGTAGCCACCATCGATGGCCTCATCGACAATTTGTTGTAGCTCGTCGAGGGGTACATTGTAAGACATACCATGCAACCAGTTGTCGGGTACTTCTACTGCAAATTGAGTGTAGAAGGGATGGTGTGTAAATGAAGAGATGCATACATAGTCTTCCATATTGAGACCAAGCGATTTCTCGAATGAGCGAGCATCGTATTTCTTACCGTTGTATTTGAATGATTCGGGTACTTCGCCCAAGTATGCATCCAAAATACCGGCTGCTGCATTCTTGTAGGCTGTTGTAGGTCGGCGGCCCGAAGCAATAGCTTCGCCAAAGGTGCGCATTACAACATCGAGCTCGTTGTGGTTGTGTTTGTCGTAGCCATATTCAAGACCGCGATATGCCTCTTCGGGAAGCAAACCGTAGTTTTGGGCAACGTAGGGTACGTCAACTACACCGCCACCACCGGCCAACTCGCAGGTTGCGTGATAACGCACAAAACGCTCTACTTTGTCGAGGTAGCAGTTGCGTACAATCCACATTTCAGAGAGGTCATACTCCGGTTTGCCCATACGCAAAAGTTCGTTTTCGAGCAATGCAATACCTGCAAAACTCCAACAAGTACCCGATTGGGCTTGGTTTTTAATGGGGGTTGTGGGCAATACTTTGGTGTCGGTAAACTGATAACCCACAGACTCTTCAGCCTTTGCGGCTTCTTGGGCTGTCGCATTAAACATAGGAAGCGACATTGAGAGGGCTAATACCCAGGCAAATTTTTTCATATAAAAATAGTTGTTTAGGTGATTAATTTTAAACCATCTGTAGTTGTTAAGGTCTATAACTATGTGCAAATATAGCACATTTATTGCAAATAAAACAACATTAATGTTATCTTTGAAGCTTGAAAAAATAGAACTGTATGAAAAAAATACTCTTTTACACATTTATTGCTGTCATATTGGCGTTCGTTGTGGTTATGTCGGCGCAAGCGCAAGCTCCCTATCGTAGCCGCACCTTTGGTTTCGACTGGCGCAACTTGCAAGTTTTTGTTGAGGATAATCCCCTTTCGCCACCCGTAATAACGATGGGTGAAGCCAATCGTATTATTATATCGCTCGATCTGTTGGCCGAAGATGTTACTTATCTCGATTACAAGATTGTGCATTGTGATGCCAATTGGATGCCATCTCAGTTGTCGGAGCTGGAGTATCTCGATGGAATAAACTATATCAATGCCGATGATTATGCCTATTCGGCCAATACATTTGCTCATTATGTCAACTATCGCGTGTCGTTGCCCAATGAGCAGGTGCAGTTTACCAAGTCGGGTAACTATGTAGTGTTGTTTATCCCCGAAAATAGCGGAAAGGTTGTTGCGCAAGCCTGTTTTAGTGTGACCGAGCGCAAGGTCGATGTGTCGGCTCGTGCTACTTCGCGTACCGATTTAGGTTACAACGATATTTATCAGCAGGTAGAGTTTGTTGTGGCTAACCCCTATTTCCCCATACAAAGTCCGTTTAATGACCTTAAAGTGGTTGTATCGCAAAATGGTCGCCATGACAATGAAGTGATCGTTACTCGCCCCCTGCGTATAATGAGTAATGAGATTTTCTTTGAGCACAATCGCGATCTTATTTTCGATGCAGGCAATGAATATCGCCGTTTCGAGACGGTTTCGGTGTATTATCCCGGTATGAATGTGTTGGGGTATGAATATTATGAGCCATACTATCACGCAATGCTTAGTACCGACTATCCTCGTTGCGATATGAGCTATCTCTTTGATCAAACTCAGTATGGTAGATATGTGGTGCGTGAGAGTAATGCCGAAGATAGCAATCTGGAAGCCGATTACATAGCTACTCACTTTACATTGGCTACCGATAAGATACCGGGCGGTAATGTGTATATTGATGGTGAGTTGACACATCATATATATGATGAAAACTCGATAATGACCTACAATGAGCAAACACAGCAGTACGAGAGTGTGTTACTACTGAAACAAGGTGCATACAACTATATGTATGTTTTTGTACCCAATGGCTCTACTCGTGCTACCCTTGCACCCACCGAAGGTAACTATTATGAAACGGTAAACGAATATCTCATAAAGGTTTACCATCGACCTCCCGGAGCACGATACGACCGTCTGATAGGTACTGCGGTGTGTTATTCGGGTAAATAATAAACAGAAAATCCTCGCCAATGTGATAGCGAGGATTTTTTTTGTGCGGTGTATATAGCGGTTATAAATCGAAATCATCGTCAAAGTCAAACTCGAAATCAAATCCATCACCACCCATATCCATTTCGGTAAATTCGCGCAAAGCACGACCTTCGCGTTTGGTGGGCCGTCCCAATCCCTTTTGACGGTCAACAAAACCGCTTATTCTTATCATTTCAAGCAGCTCGTATTGCTCAGGAGGCGTAATGTTTTCCAAAAAGTTGGGCACAAGCTTGGCTCCCATACGGTTTTCCGATAGGTCGAGAACTCTGAATGAGTATGTTACCGGAGGTTTTCGCACTTCAATTATGTCGCCCACTTTGATTGTGCGTGAGGGTTTGACCGTTACGCCACCAATCGAAACGCGCCCTTTCTTGCATGCCTCGGTTGCTATGGTGCGAGTCTTGAAAATGCGAACTGCCCACATCCATTTGTCTATACGTACTTCGCTGAGTGCCATTGGGTTTACTTTTTGTTATATTGATTCATGGTGAGAGCTATTCCCGCCAAGCAGAAACTCTTGATAATGTCGCAGGCTATATTTATCCTTTCGGGTAGTTTGGCCTGCTCTTCGGGAGGAAATTGTCCCAATACGTAATCAACTTGTGCTCCGCGAGGAAAGTCGCCACCAACACCAAATCGCAATCGAGCATAGTTTTCGTTACCAACCACACGTGCAACATCTTTCAATCCATTGTGCCCGGCATCACTACCTTTGGGGCGCAATCGCAGTGTACCGAATGGCAAAGATATGTCATCGACAATAATGAGCATATTCTCTACCGGTATTTTCTCTTGTTGCAACCAGTAGCGTACGGCATTTCCACTGAGGTTCATATAGGTCGATGGCTTGAGCAATACAAGTGTGCGACCTTTCAGCTTTACCTCGGCTACTGCACCATATCGGCGGTCGGTAAAAACAGTATTGGACGCCTTAGCGAAAGCGTCCAATACATTAAATCCTATGTTGTGCCGGGTATTCTCGTACTCACTTCCGATATTACCCAACCCTACTATCAGATATTTCATTTATCTCAGCAAGCAGGATTATTTCTTGGCAGCAGCAGCGGCGGCAGCACCACGAGCAGCACGTGTCAAGTTAACAGCACATACAACAGCGTTCTTAGCGTTCATCATCTCGAGACCCTCGAAGTGGAGCTCACCAACTTGGAGTGTCTTACCGAGACCGAGGTTGTCGATGTTGATAACCAAACGCTCGGGGATGTTGTTGTAGAGAGCTTTAACGCGAAGTTTCTTCATAGAGAGTTGCAACTTACCACCGGCTTTAACACCCTCTGCGTGACCTTCGAGTTTAACAGGTACTTCCATTGTGATGGCTTTGTCCTCATATACCTCGAGGAAGTCCATGTGGAGGATAGTGTCTTTTACGGGGTGGAATTGAATGTCTTTCAATACAGCCTTTACTTTCTTGCCACCGATTGTGAGGTCGATGATGAAGATGTCGGGTGTATAAACCAACTTGCGAACAGACTCGGGAGAAACAGCGAAGTCAGTTACGATGATACCGCGACCGTTCTCAATTTCTACCAATTTCTCACCGTTGGCGAGTGTGCCTTCGTAGGGAAGATTTACGATTGCGCCACCATTCAATACTGCGGGGATGAAACCCTCTTTACGCAATTCGCGAGTAGCTTTCTTGCCGAGACCTTCGCGAACTTTTCCTTCAAGAACAAATGTTTTCATTGTTTAAGTTTTTTGTGTTACTCAAAATTAAGTTTGTTTTTGCTCCTTAATTTCCCATCACACGGTATTTTCAAAAAGCGGTGCAAAGATACAACTTATTATTGTAAAACGCAATAGGCTACGTGCTTTTGTGTCATTTTTATTGCTGCGATATATAGCTCTCGTTTATGGTCGTTATAAAAATACGGACTGCCTACCCCATTGGGTTGACAGTCCGCACTGCTTTTTATTGATAATTATCAGTGAACAAGTAATTTGGTTGTACCTGTCTCACCTGCAATTGTTTTGTAAGTAACGACATATACACCGGGTAGGAGTTGTGCGCGACCGGGCATATATTGTCCATGTATATTGTATATACGATAGCTATCAACATTTCCCTTGATTGTAATAGTGCGATTGTCATTAACTACAAATTTTACATTCTCTTTATCGCATTCTATACCTTCAACCGATCCGGCTTCGGTAATCCATTCCTGTGCTCCGTTGAGTACTTCGTTTTGCGACATATCAACTTTATCTACTTTGTGTACAAATGCTGCAATACGGCAATTGTCGAGATTCCACTCTGATTCAATATCTACAGCGTCATATGTAATAGAATAGTCGTTATTATCGCCCAGCGTGAGTAGGTCGCCTGTGTGAGCTGTAAATACGTGACGTTTCACACCGTTGTGACGGAATGACTCAATGAGGTCTTCGGGAGCACCCTCTTCTTCAACTAATCCTTTTTGGAAGTATTTGTCCGATACGGGTATGTTGTCCTCAACAAGACAAACGGTTATGTATGAGTTTATACCCGATGCTACCAACTCGCTATTGACACGACCACTTACGGTACATCCTATTTTGCCGTTATCTTTATCGTGGTTTACTTCAATATTAACCTCGGCCATTGCCAACATTTGGGTTACCAAATTGAATGCATCGGTATAGGGTGTTGTCTCGGCTACCGAAGCACCATTGATAGGTGTAACCTTGCCGGGCATAATACGGCGGTCGTACATAACTGCAGGATTGAATGTTGCCTCCTCTCCAAAGAGATATACCAAGTCATTTTCTCCGGGCTTAGTAAATAGGTCGGGAACAAAACCTACGTGGTGTGTAATATAAACCAACTCTTTGTCGTACTCGTGCATTGCCTTGTCGATGTAGTAAATCATAAATGGACAAGTTTGGCAATTCTGGCTGGTATATTCCTCTACAACCGATATGCGTTGGAATGCATCTTTGGTTATGTAGTGGTGAGTTATACCGGGACGGGCTTCTTGAGCTTCTTTGCCATTTATTTTGCTAACAGTCATTTGTATCCATTGGTTTACACCCACTTCGCTTCCGGTATGTATCTCCATAGGTATATTACGACCTTCATTGGCGGTCAACGGGGTGTCGAAAACTACCTCGGTAACATAAGGCGTTTCGTCACCTTGTCCCAGCATTTGCAATTCTACGCTGTTTACTGCCTCGTTGGTGTAGTTGTGGAAGAAAACCTCGCCCTCAAATGTTGAAGAAGGGGCTATTGTTTGGGGTGTTTTAGCTACTTGGGTATATACCATATTATCTATCAACGAAGCTGCTTCGTTGTCAAGGATAGCTTGAATGAGAAGTGTGCCACGCTCTTTGTAGCTTGTCCAACCCTCTTTGTTGAGGTTAATCCAAGATGCACCCGATACGCTTGAGCCGCCATACGACAAAAATGGGTGTGATGCACTACCCGACTCATATACTTGGAGTCCAATGTATATAGGCTCAGAACCTATTGTTATAGGCTCATCAAAATATATTTCATTCCAACCTTTTACAAAGTCGCATACTTTGGTTGTTGCCTCTGACTCGGGTGATGTGGTGTGCATAATCATCGAGCGTTTTTGGCGGGCTTGTTTATAATCATTGTTCAAGTAACAGCGCACACCTTTTATTTGATGACCTTCGAGGCGTTCTAAAACGGGATCTATAGCAGGATCGAGGCATATCATTCCGGCAATGTAACCATTACCACCCAGACCTTGATATATTTTATATACATCGGCCATCACTTCGGGTGCATATCCATAGCGCACTACGTCTTGAGCCGATAGGCAAAGTGTGATGCCCAATAATGCTGATGTAAGTATCTTTTTTATCATATGTTCAATTGTTTTTTATGCACAAAGGCTGTGAGCTTAGCACAGCCTCTGTGTATTATATTAATAGTTGTATTATCTTACCGAAACCTTAGCTATTACTTCGCCTTGACGAGCAATATAAACACCTTTCGCTAAATTTTCGTTAGCCACTTGT
>JAFZDG010000226.1 GCA_017561285.1 Bacteroidaceae bacterium | reverse complement strand
ACAAAGTACAATGCCACTACCATGGTACACTCATCGATGGTATGGTGTTCGATAGCTCGGTACAACGTGGTACTCCTGCCGTATTTGGTGTAAACCAAGTAATACCCGGATGGGTAGAGGCTCTTCAATTGATGAACGAAGGCTCTCGTTGGAAACTCTATATCCCCTCAAATTTGGGCTATGGTGCGCAAGGTGCAGGTCCTATACCTCCCCACGCAACTCTTATTTTTGAAGTAGAATTGATAAAAGTAATTTGATAAAATAGATAGCAAAATGAAAAAATTGTCTGTTTTGGCACTTGGAGCAGCATTGGTAATGAATGTGTGCTCATGTGGTAGCAAGAGTGCTGCAAATCTTGAGAAAGCTGCCGATTCGCTCAGCTATGGTATCGGTGTAATGCAAGGCTCTCGCTTGGCCGAGGCTAAGGCTATGGGAATGTATCCCGAATTGAATGAACTTGATATTGAGTTGTACTTGAAAGGTATCAATGAGGCTGCCAATTCAAGCGATGAACAAACATCATATTACAAAGGCTTGAGCGAAGGTATGCAAATGAAGAAAAGCTTTGAGCAAATGTCTGAGCAATTTGGTCTTGACCTCGACTTCAATGTCTTCATTACAGCTTATGCACAAGTATTGCGTGGCGACACAACATTGGCTATGGACAAACAAAACGTAAGCGCTATATGCGACAGCATCGTAGCTGCTGCACGTGTTGCCAAAGAGCAAGCCGAGCTTGACTCAATTGCCAATACTCCCGAAGCTATAGCTAACCTCGAAGCCGGTATGGCATTCCTCGCAGCCAAAGAGCAAGAGGAGGGTGTGCAAAAAACAGCATCTGGTCTTCTCTACAAAGTTATCAAGGAGGGTAATGGCCAAAACTTCAAGGCTTCTGATCGTATTGAGCTTACTTATGTAGGTAAGTTTGTCAACGATTCAATCTTCGATCAAGGTACCGATGTTAAGTTTGTAGCATCACAAATGGTCCCCGGTTTTGGTGAAGGTTTGCAATTGATGTCGCCCGGAGCCAAGTATATCCTTTACATCCCCTCAGACCTCGCCTATGGTGTGCGTGGTAGAGGTGCTACTATGCCTTCAAACTCGACACTTGTATTTGAAGTAGAGACAAAGGGTTTGGCAAAATAATGCCATTTGTTTGATAAATTGTATAAAAAGGTCGCTATTATAGCGACCTTTTTTGCTATGTGTAAAAATCGTGCGACTAAATATTAATGTATTTTATTGCTTTTTTATATGCATTTGGGTGTTATTATTGAGTTTTTTGCTATACAAAATCAACTTTTTGAAAAAAAAGTTTTGTGTTGTCAAATATTATTTTTAGTTTTGCTAAAACAATATTATGCATAAGTGTGATATATAGTAAAAAAAATAATAAAATTACCTATTTTATGGAAAAAATTGATGATTTGGATCGCCAGATTCTCGAGATTATTATGCACAATGCTCGTATTCCATCGAAAGATGTTGCCGAGGTTTGTGGCGTATCGCGTGCGGCTGTTCACCAACGCATACAACGTATGATTGACCTGAAAGTAATTACCGGTTCGGGTTATCACGTTGATACAGGTATACTCGGCTATCATACTTGTACCTATATTGGTGTGCGACTTGAGCGTGCATCGATGTATCGTGAGGTTCTTCCTTACTTGGAGGAGATTCGCGAGATTGTAGAGTGTCACTTTACAACCGGTCCGTTCACTGTTTTGTGTAAGGTGTATGCACGTAATAACGAACACCTGATGGAGTTGCTCAATGGTCGTATTCAAAACATTCCGGGTGTTGTATCGACCGATACAATCATCTCGCTTGAGCAAAGTTTGAACCGAGAGGTTCCTGTTGCATATAAGCCCAAAACTCGCAGCCGCAAGAGCAAAAAAGCCGAGAATTGAAATTATTATAATCTCTTATACACAAAAAGCAGCGAAATTCTCGCTGCTTTTTGTGCATAATACCGGCAATCTTATTGGGGCCTATGCTTCGTGCCAATCGCCATACTCCTTGATGAGATTGATAAGATGCTCTACAGCTTCTTCTTCGGGTATATTGCGTTCGATACAAGTCTTCCCCTTGTATAGGGCAATGCGTCGTGGGCCGCAGCCTACATATCCGTAATCGGCATCGGCCATCTCGCCCGGACCGTTTACAATGCAGCCCATAATGCCTATTTTCAACTCTTTGAGGTGTGCTGTAGCAGCCTTCACTCGAGCAATGGTTTGCTGTAAGTTGAATAGTGTTCGTCCGCAACTTGGGCACGATATATACTCGGTCTTGCTTGTGCGCAGGCGTGCTGCTTGTAGTATGCCGAAGGCATAATCTGTACAGTTGCCGGCAGCTACCGATCCACTGTTCTCGAGCCATATACCTTCTCCGTAGTGATCGATCATAAGTGCGCCAAGGTCGGCTCCCGATTTTACTTGCAGGTCTTCGGCACACTCTTCGTGGTACGATGCTTTGAAAATAACAGGAGCCTTAATGCCTGCGATATTCATTCTATCTACTACTGCTTGGCAATCGCCTACCGGATTGGTGTGTCGAGATGTGAGTATAACAACACAGCGGTCTATACCGGCAATGCGTTGTAGTAGTGTCTCATTTGCTTCAGAACACGCTATCTCAATAAATCGGATTGATGCATCGGTCGATGCCGCATTGTCGATTTGAGACGCTTTAAATAGCGGATATACGTTGTTGCAAGTTGTGTACACAGCACTATCTACAATAGTAGGTTGCGCCGGTTCATATTGAGGCATATGTTGGCCTGTATAGATAAAGTCGGGGTTAAGTTTGCCACAGGCACTACCAATTACTACCGGCAGTTGGCCATTGCCAATGTTGTGGCAAGCATAGGTTGTGCGAGATTGAGGCTGTATAGGATTGTAGGTATCGGGGCGACTGCCTGTGATAGGTGTGTGTCCTTCGCGCGATGTGATGTAATCGGCCAGTTTATATGCAACAGGTACTTCGTTTTGAGGATCTTCGCTGAGCGATACGCGTATCGTATCGCCGATGCCTTGAGCCAACAATGTGCCTATACCTACGGCCGACTTGATGCGTCCATCTTCGCTATCACCGGCTTCGGTTACGCCCAAGTGTAGAGGAAAGTGCATATCTTCGGCATCCATAGCAGCAATGAGTCGGCGTACGGTCTCTACCATTATTACCGTATTGGAGGCTTTGATAGAGATGACAACATCGTAGAAATTCTCATCGCAGCATACACGTAGAAACTCCATACACGACTCTACCATACCTTGTGGCGTATCGCCATATCTACTCATAATGCGGTCGGATAGTGAGCCATGATTGACACCTATGCGTATGGCTGTGTGATGTGCTTTGCAGATGTTGATAAAGGGCGTAAATCGTTCGCGGATACGCTGTAACTCGGTAGCATACTCCTCATCGGTGTAGTCGTATTGCTTGAATGTTTTGATGCGATCGACAAAGTTACCCGGGTTGATACGCACTTTTTCGACATTTTCGGCAGCGACATCGGCCGCATGCGGATTGAAGTGTATATCGGCAACAAGAGGTGTTGTATAGCCTCTTTGACGCAATTCTTGGCGTATGTTGGCAAGATTTTCGGCTTCGCGTACTCCTTGTGCTGTGAGGCGTACATAGTGTGCACCGGCCTCTATAATGTCAATGCATTGTTCTACACTCGATGGTGTATCGAGGGTAGATGTGTTGGTCATTGACTGAATGCGAATAGGATGACTGCCTCCAAGTGGCGTGTTCCCTATATTTACTTCTATGGTTTTGCGGCGGCGATAGTTGTACATAGTGGTCTCTTTTTTCTCGTATATAATCTCTTCCCCTATATTGCTATGCAACACAGGGGAAGATAATGATACAAACTAAATAATCCACTGCTTGCAGTGAGGGATAGCTTTGTGAGATAGAACTCTATTAGTTGGTTTTGTATTCGTATTTGATTTGAGCCAATTCCTCATTGGCTTTGGTAATTTTCTCGGCCAATTTTTCTTTGTAATCGCTTACTTTACGAGCAATGTTTTCATCGCTGAGAGCGAGTATTTGTGTAGCCAAAATAGCTGCATTAAGACCGGCATTGATACCAACTGTGGCTACGGGTATGCCGGGAGGCATTTGTACAATAGCCAAGAGTGCATCCATACCCTCAAGAGTAGATTTGATGGGTACACCGATAACCGGTAGGGGAGTCATTGCTGCAATAACACCGGGCAAGTGTGCTGCCATACCTGCTGCGGCAATGATAACTTTAATGCCACGTTTGTGAGCATTGCGGGCAAACTCCTCGACTTGTGCGGGGGTGCGGTGTGCCGAGAGTGCATTTATTTCAAAAGGAATTTGGAAATCGTTAAGAAGCTGTGCAGCTTTTTCCATAATGGGCATATCGGAAGTGCTGCCCATAATAATGCTTACGATAGGTTGCATAGTGATATGTTGTTATAGTTTATTGTATATATTGCAGGGTAGTAGCCAACAAGCATGATACAAATACCCAGAAAAATCCGTTGATAAATCCGCAGCATACTTGTCCGATGGTGTGGCGGCGGAGTAATATACGTGATGTACCCAATGCTCCGGAACTGATAACGGCTATTACTTGCAAGTAAGGTATATACTCGGTGTACATAATGTACTGCATATAGCTCATTACAAAAATGAGTCCTGTGAGGCATCCTATAGCAGTCATATGTACGCTTATTTTCCACCAGCGGTTGACCAATAGGTCTATGGCTATGGCCAATAAACCTCCTATAAAAAAGCCTAATTGCATACCTCGCAGATTGCTGAACCACAAGAAAATGGTTCCGGCGACATAGCATACAAAGAATAGCAGGTATGGCAGTGTACGCTCGGTGCGATTGACAAGGCCTATACTCTTTATATGCTTGGTCTTATATAGCAATAATACACCGGCCGAAGGGATGGCTATGGTGAGTAACACTATCATAAAAGAGATGTTGATGATATATTGTGTACCCAACATTCTCATATATGAGAAGTAGAGAGAGAGAAATATTCCTACGGTAGCCATGATAAGCGGGTGGAATATTGTAGAGCATATGCGGGCAAAAAGTTTCATATCTGTTGATAAGTTGTTTATTAACAAGATGCTTTATTGTAAGTGGTTATTGCCATGTGTCTGTATTGACTTTTATGACAATAACATCCCACAATATGCAAATGTACATATTTTATTGAAAATCATAGTATGATATGACTTATTTTTCGCTCTTCGTGGTAAATTTATGGAGTGACGAGAGGTGTGATGTGCCTATTTATTTCCCATCTTGCACTTTAGCTATATTTCGCGACGTAGGCGTGCTACAGGTATTCCCATCTGTTCGCGATACTTAGCTATGGTGCGTCGTGCTATTGGATAGCCTTTTTGGTGCAACAATTCGCACAAGCGGTCGTCTGAGAGTGGAGCGCTTTTATCTTCATTGTCGATGCATTGTTGCAAGATGTGCTTGATTTCTCGTGTCGATACTTCATCACCATCGGTATTTTGTACACCTTCCGAGAAGAAATGTTTGAGAGGGTATATGCCAAAGGTCGTTTGTACATATTTGGTACTTGTGGCGCGTGAGATGGTGGAGATGTCGTATCCTGTTCTTTGTGCAATATCGCGCAATACCATTGGCCGCAAGTCGCTTTCCATACCGGTGTAGAAAAACTCTTGTTGCAACTCTACAATGGCTGTGATGGTGTCTAAGAGTGTTTTTTGGCGTTGCTTTACGGCGTTGACAAACCATTGTGCAGCATCTAACTTTTGCTTGACAAAGAGCAATGCATCGCGGCGCTCGCGTGTACGATTCTCTTTGTTGGCATTGTAGTCTTCAAACATTTCGCGATATTGTCGGCTCACTGTGAGTGAGGGAATATTGCCCGATATGTGGTTGATGACCAATGTGCCGTCTTGCTCATAAACCTCAAAGTCGGGTGTTATCTGTTCCGATGGCAATTCGTTATCGTTCCATGCACTGCCGGGTTTGGGATTGAGGGTGCTTATCTCGTGGTGGGCTTCGCGCAACTCCTCTTCGGTGATGTCGAATTGTTTGCTTATCTTGTCGTAATGTTTCTTGGTAAAGGCCTCGAAAGCTTCGTTGACAATGCGATAGGCCAGCATATTTGAGGGTGTACCGCTGCGGCGCTCGAGCTGTAGTGACAAACACTCTTGTAGCGAGGTAGCTCCTACACCGGCCGGCTCGAAGTCTTGTATGATAGTGAGTATGCGGGCTATCTCTTGTGTAGAGACATCTATGCCTACTTGAAAAATAAGGTCGTCCGATATGGCATCGAGCGAGCGTTGCAAGTAGCCATTATCGTCGATGTTACCTATGATATATTGGGCAATTTGTTGTTCTGTCTCGTTGAGATGGCGGGTAGATAGCTGCTCTATCAAAAATTCGTGAAAAGACGAACCAGCTCCAATGGGTGCTTGTTCGTGGCGGTCATCGGGCGAGTAGTTGTGTGCGCCAAAGCGATAGTCGGGAATATCATCTTCCGAGTAGTAGTCGCCCAAAGATAGTTGTTCGGCACTTTCAATAGGATTGCCATCTTCATCAAAGTTGCCTTCGGTGTTGTTGTATTGGTCATCGGCGGCCGATTCTATACCCTCTTCAAGAGCCGGATTTTCTACCAACTCTTGCTTGACACGCTCTTCCATCTCCGGCTCATTCAGCTCCAAAAGCCGCATAAGCTGTATTTGTTGAGGCGATAGTTTCTGTTGCAGTTTCTGTTCTTGTTGCAGTCTCTGTTGTGCCATATGGGTATATTTAAATCATATCGTTTATTGTCGTTTGAGGGTACGTACCAATGCAAAGTCGAGTTGCTTTTTCTCCAGGTTGGCATTGGCAATAACAATGCGTACGGCATCGCCAAGTCGGTAGGTGCGGTGTGTACGGCGGCCTACGAGTGCATAGTTCTTCTCGTCTATTTCGTAGTAGTCGTCATCAAGGTCACGAATGGGTATGAGTCCTTCGCATTTATTTTCATCGAGCTCAACATAGAGTCCCCATTCGGTTACTCCCGATATTACTCCATCGTATTCCTCACCCAAGCGATCGCGGAGGAACTCTACCTGTTTGTATTTGATAGAAGCTCGCTCGGCATTAGCCGCCAATTGTTCCATCTCAGATGAGTGTTTACATTTCGATTCGAGTGACTGCTCTACGGCACTGCGACCACCGTTGAGGTAGCGGTCGATGAGACGGTGAACCATCATATCGGGATAGCGGCGTATGGGCGATGTGAAGTGTGTATAGTAATCAAATCCAAGACCATAGTGTCCGATGTTGTCGGTAGAATATATCGCTTTAGACATAGAACGTATGGCTACGGTCGAGATTAAATTCTCTTCGGGGCGGCCTTTTATCTCTTGCATAAGACGGTTGATGTTTTTCGATAGGTCTTTGGTGTTGTTGTGCAAGCGTGTACGATAACCAAAACGACCTATAAATACCGACAAATCGTTGATTTTAGATGGATCGGGCACATCGTGTATGCGGTAAACAAAACTCTTGGCTTTCTTGCCTGTGGCTACTTTGCCTACGGTTTCTGCTACTGTACAGTTGGCCAGTAGCATAAACTCTTCGATGAGCATATTGGCCTCTTTGGCAACCTTGAAATATACGCTGATGGGGTGTCCTTCCTCGTCTATCTCAAAGCGAACCTCTTGGCGGTCGAAACTGATAGAGCCGTTTTCAAATCGACGTTGGCGCATTTTTTGTGCCAAGTCGTTGAGTGTGAGAATCTCTTCTTTGAAGTCGCCCTCTCCGCCTTCTATAATGGCCTGAGCCTCCTCGTAGGCATAGCGGCGGTTGGAACGGATAATGGTGCGAGCTATGTGCGAACGTTTTATATGAGCGTTGTCGTCCATTTCAAATATGCACGAGAAAGCCAACTTGTCCTCATCGGGGCGCAATGAACAGATGTAGTTGCATAATCGCTCGGGCAACATAGGTATGGTGCGATCTACGAGATATACCGATGTGGCACGCTTCTCGGCCTCTTTATCGATGATGCTGCCGGGCTGTACGTAGTGAGTAACATCGGCAATGTGAACACCTATCTCCCACAATCCCGATGGTAAGCGGCGTATAGAGAGAGCATCGTCAAAGTCTTTGGCATCGTGGGGATCGATGGTAAAGGTGGTGACATTGCGAAAATCTTCGCGACGGGCTATCTCATCGGCAGGGATAACGTCCGAAATCTTATCGGCAGCTTTTTCCACTGCTTCGGGATATTTATAAGGCAGACCAAACTCGGCCAATATGGCATGCATTTCGGTGTTGTTAGCACCGGCTTCGCCCAGTACATCTACGACCTCTCCGATGGGATTCTTGGAGTGCTCGGGCCATTCGGTAATGCGAACAACGGCTTTTTCGCCATCTTTGCCACCTCGCAGTCTGTTTTTGGGTATAAATATATCGTTGGCAAGGGTTTTGCTGTCGGTAATGAGGAAGGCGTACTGACGTTCGATGCACAGCACACCCACAAAGGTGTTGTCGGCGCGTTCAATAATCTCTATCACTTCGCCTTCGGGGGCGCTATGGCGGCGGCGTGCATATACATACACCTCGACTTTATCTCCATTAAGGGCATGCATCGAGTTGCGCTCGGCTATAAATATCTCTTCGCCCTCCTCGGTAACAACCTGATTCTTTCCGTTACTGCGGCGCTCAAAGGTACCTATGACACGAGTTCCTCGATCTTTTTTCTTAAAACGTCCCGGAGAGGTCTCTATAAGAAACTCTTGTTGTGCCATAGTCGAAAGCACCTCATAGACCTTCTGTTT
>JAFZDG010000225.1 GCA_017561285.1 Bacteroidaceae bacterium | reverse complement strand
GGGGAATCACACTTGGTTGATTCCACGTCTTGGGCATCGTCAATACTATTTGATAATGTTGCGTTACGCCATCGCGGTCGCATTGCGTTGGAGCACAGTGATGATAGGCACGAGTCATAGCAGTCACATATCCCCATGCCTCATCTGCATAACGGTGCAACTCCCATGTGTTGTCTTCGGTAGCCGACATCAGCTCTATGTGGTCTCCACCCTCATCTACCATTATGGCTGCCACTGACACAGTCCTGTCACTTACCATCGACACCAATTCGCTCATGTCGTATAGAAATTCGACAAGAACACAACTCGCATCTATCTTCGTACTGTTTATCATAATGCAAAGGTACATCACATACCGCACCCACAAGAGTTATTTTTGGATTTACTCATGTGGCAATTCTCACACAAAAACTCTTTGGCTACAGGGTACATCTGTTGTCCTATCTCCCCGCATAGGTAGGCTGTCTCCTCTCCCCATGGATCGAGGTTAAATTCATCGGCAATATGAGCCTCCAAATGCTTGCGTTCGTGGTCGTAGCTATTCAGAAATTGTGCCGGAGTACTCGTCCTTGCTATCACCATCACCGTCTCTCTGCGATCATAGTTCGAGTATGTCAAGCCTGTATCTACTTTCCCCTCGCTCAAATTATTATATGCCACTCGCAGGTTCTTCCCTCTACACCCTATACTGCGCAAGTCATCCATTATCTCATCGCAATACATACGTGTTACGGCATAATACACTACTACATGCCATCTATACCTCCTCAAATATATATCTTGCCTTATCATACCATTCCCATACAAAAGGCGCACAGCCTCATTGACTATGCGCCACACTATTTATACATACTTATCAGTCACGATAGTAACCTCGACGAGGTCCGTTTTCGCCTCCATGACGAGGATCTATCGTGTTGCGATAGTCATCCTCATCATCACGCCTACCCATACCCGAGTGTCTGCGCTCGTTCATGCCAAGGCCGTTATATCGTTCACCCATGTCGTCACTTCTGCCCATCATGTGTTTGCGCTCGTTCATCGCCGACTCCTCGGCTGCATCTTCGAGCACTTCACACATCTTTTTGGCATACTTCTCACTCTTGTGAGCATAGGACTCAAGCTCTTCCATCAACTCTTTATTGACTTTCGAGCGGTCGAGTTGCTCAATGTGATGCAATACTTCTTTCAAGTTCTTCTTCAACTTGACGCTATACTCCATCAAGTCGCCGAAGTCATCACGTTCTATGATTATTACTTTTCCCATATACCTGAGTTTTAATTGTTATTACTCTTTGCCCGATAATTCTCTTTCGAGAAGTCGTTGCATCATATCCTCAAGTCGGCTGAATCGTGCCTCTATAGCACTCTCTCGCTCACGTTCTTTAGCCAACGCAGGATTAAGGCGGGGCATTATCTCATCGCATGCCTCTACAATCTCCTCATCCGCGACACGACTATCCAATCGGGCTTGACTCGTGCGCTTCATATTATCAATATAGGCACACATTGCATCGCTGTTGTTCGACACTACCCAGCTTCCACTGTTCTCTACTAAGTCTTTATCACAGGGTATCTGCTGCATATTCATGATTTCACCCTCAACCCTCACACTTATCTCTATAAATGTTGGCAAGAAGTTATTACCGGGAACTGCCGGTTGGCCAAATTGTGTCTTCGGTGGTTTCACATCCACCACTACACCCGTATACAATATAGGTCGCTTGCGTCGGTCAAGGACATATATACTATCATTCTCTTTTAAATTACCAAGCATGTTTTTTTATTTTTTTTCTGTTATACAATCAAGGGTGAGCGCACATTGCTGTGCGCTCCCTTTTCTCACACACCCATTATCTGTAAGAGGTTGGCTTGCTTATTGTACCACAGCTCATACACACCTGTTCCGGGTAGGTCGGCTACTGTCAACGCCTCTCCGTTATAGGTGGTAACTGCTTGCTGCACACCATTGGTCTCAAACACGATGGGCAACGTTGTAGCTGCACCGGCAGGCACTGCTTGCGACAACTCTACATATACCGAGCCAAGATAGCTACGCGAGGCAAACGAGTGGGCAGGAAAACTGTACACTACAGCCTCTGTAGTCGCACTCACACCGCTCGATACAACATAGCCCGACCCACCTCGATTTACGATTCTAAAGGGAATTGCCATAATAGTACCTCCTTTCTAACTAACCCCAAAATCCATTACCACCGGGAAAACCACCGTACAAGCCGTAGTTCCAAGCTACGCAGTTGGGCACTGCTTGTGCCTCTTGATAGGGCAATGTTACCGTATTGGGAAGTTTACACTTAATACCGTTGACATCGCCTTGCAACGCACCAACGGCTTGCAAAATAGGTGTGGTAGCTTGCGCAATCATCTGGCCGAACACTTGTGTTTGTTGGGCATTATTAATGATTACATCTTTCTTGGCCAACTCTCTGTCGCGCTCTGCAAGCTCTCGTTGCATCTCACGCATCTCGGCGGCTCTTTGGCCGGCAAGAATGTCTGCTCGGGTGTTGTCAATCGCCTTTTCAAGACTACATGTTTGGTCGCGCAAGGCATAACCTACATCGGCAAAACCTCTCGTGAGGTTACTGTTGGTGGTTGCAATTTCTCGTTGCATGTTGCAGCAACATTGAGCAAGTTGGTTGGCAAGAGCTGCATCACCACTGTTGATGGCGTTGATAATCTGCATTGAGTTCATGCCCACTTGATTGCCGAGATTGCACAACTGCGAGTTAATCGCACTGATAGCATTGCGAAGCTCACTTGCTTGACAACCTATCGTGTTCGACAATTGGTTAATCGCGCTATTGTTGCCTTGAATGGCTTGCATCACAAGCTGACGACCGGCATCATCATTCAATTGGTTGCTCAGGAAGCCTATACCGCGACCCATACCACCACCATTGCCAAATCCGCCGAAGCCATTGCCACCCCAAAGGGCAAAAAACAACAATGCTAATAGCCAATTACCGCCGAAGCCACCAAAGCCTCCGCCACCGCCCATCATTGCTCCGAGCAAAAAATCGCTGTCAAAGCCTCCTCGGCCACCACCTCCCTCGTTGGGGAAGATAATTGTTCTCTCATTCATACTTGTTATATATTATTATTGTTATAGATGGCACTATTACCATCCACGACAAAAGTACATAAGCACCTATCCCTCAACAACTTTTCTACATACCACCGCATCCGCACTTTTATACCAATTCATCCAAACAAAAAATACCATTTCCGCGACCTCGCGAAAATGGTATTACACTATCATTTGATATACTCACCTTCTACACCTCCTCCTTCCTTGTGTGGTTCAATGTGTTTTGCACCGTCTTCCAACCTACGTGTGTTCTATTGGCTACCTCTTTGTACAGCTCCATTCTCGATACGGCACTTGCCCATCTGCCAAGCTCG